>JAYVCM010000289.1:0-5206 GCA_043749955.1 Limisphaerales bacterium
TTCCTTTCTCTTCACATTGTTCGCCACGCTGTTCCACGCTCTGACGCTCTGACGCTCTGACGCTCCTCACGCTCCTCACGCTCACCACGACTTCAACGCCCCCTGCACCTTCGCCTCGGCATCAATGAGAAAATTTGCGCTGGTGACCACGCGCTCGGTTTCGTTCAGGCCGGATTTCACCTCGTAGAAGTCGCCATACTTGCGGCCGAGTTCGATGAAGCGCGGCTCCAGTTTGCCTTCGCCCTTGTCCACGAAAACGATGTTGTGTTTGCCGGTGGGCAGCACCGCGTTGAACGGCACGGCGATGCCTTCGCCCATGTCCATCGTCAGATCCACGTCCACATACATATCGGGACGCAGCTTGAGGTCGGCGTTCGCAACATCAATCCGCACGCGCCCCGTCCGCGTGGCGTCGTTGATAAACGGGTCAACGGCGGAAATTTTCCCGTTGAATTTCTCACCCGGATACGACGACGAGGTGATGGTGATGGGCAGATCCTTTTTCAGCATCGGCAATTCGTCCTGATAAAATTGCGCCCAAACTTGAACGGCCTGAAGGTCGGCCAGTTCCAGAAGTTCATCGCCCGCGCCAAAGTTTTTGCCCGGCACGATGCCGATGCGTTGCACCACGCCGCTGAAGGGTGCGTAGATCGCCGCCGTGTCTCGCGGCACGCGTTTCGTCCACTCCTTCAGCCCGGCAATCTGGTTCGTCGTCAAATTCCAGAGCAGCAGGCGGTTTTTGGCGGCTTGAAATTGGGCCTCGATGTTCCCGACCGTCCGGGACGTGCCAAATTTTGGCGTCACCACATAATGGGCGGCCGCGTCGGCGAAATTCTTTTCTTCCGCCATCAAATCGGGGCTGTAAATGGTGTAAAGCATCTGCCCTTTTTCAACCGTTTCGCCCGCCGAAGCGACACCAAGGCTGATGACCGAGCCGGGCGCAGGTGCGACGAAATCGCGGCGGCGCGAGATTTCGGCGACAACCACGCCAACGGCGCGAACGGTGTGCGTGAACGGCTGCTTTTGAACCGCCGCGTAGGTGACGCCGATTTGCTGCTGGCGTTGAACCGGCACAGTGAATTCGCCGGGCTGGTCCTCGCCGTTCGGCTTGGACATTTGCCCGGTGTGTTCCATGTCCGCGCTTATGGCATTGGTTGAATCCATGCCCGCCGCGCCCTTCTTCAGCACCGGAATTAAATCCATCGAACAGATGGGGCATTTGTCGGTGGGATTTTGTTTCTTCACCGACGGGTGCATCGCGCAGGTGTAGTAATCCACGTCATCCGGCTTCGCGTTCGCGTCACTTTTCTTGCAGGACACCGCGCCGGCCAGCAGCACGGGAATCAGCACGGCGATGGCCCAGCGCTTCAGCGCCGGCTTGAAATGTAGCGGCGGGCCTCCCGGCCTGCCGTCGAGGGCGGCATCTTGCCGCCCGGATAAACCGTCCGCCGCACGCGAGCCTCCAGAGGTTGCAACGCTTTCCCAATTGCCCTGTTTTTTCCGCCGGGCTGGAAGCCACGGCTCTACGTCAGCCAAGATGGCCGACGCCACACCGTTCAAACCGGCTTTCATCGTTTTGATTTGGGAGTTAAAATTTTTCATGGTGAGATTATGAGTTCCTGGGTTCGGATGAAATGGCGTCCGAAAAATGGTCGTGACCGGAAGCGGGCGCCGGTTCGTTCGTGAGCGCCCCGACGACGAGCTGGTTGATCAAATCGGTCGAGATGACGACGGCGCTGGCCGACGCCGCCATTGTCGCCGGCGAACCGGCCTCCGCCAGGGTTGCCAGCGCGCCGCTGCAAATTAAAAAAATGGCTGTCAAAATTTTCATGCACTGAACCAGTCAAAACAAATCAGACCGCGAAAAGAAAAACTGGGTTTTCATACGCGGGTTGCGTTCAAGGTTTGGCGGCGGGCGCGGGCGCGGCGCAACACGCGGCCCCGCACGGCGCGGCGGAACCGCTGTCGGTTTCCGCAAAGGCCGGGACGAGGCTCATGCCGCACAGCGGACACGCGCCCGGCTGGGCAACCTTGACCGACGGGTGCATCGGGCAGGTGTAGTAAATCGGCGGCTTAGATTCCGACGACGCTGTGTGACGACAGGCCACCCCGCCGAGGACCGCCACCGCCATGACGAACAGAACAAAATTAATTTTCAGTTTCATAATTCTTCGCAAAGTTGGATTTCTAGTCTTCAAATCAGTCCACGCAATCACAAGGACAAATAACGGATGAAATTTATGGGAGCTAAAAGGCCGCGATGAAAAACTTGAGCGGCACCTTGCGCACCGGCGCAAGGCACACCACAGGCTTCAGCGGAGAAGAATCAGATCAGTCGGGTGCAGTTCCGCGCGAAGATCGGCGCAGCGCCCGCAGTCAACGAGGGAGAAACGGTCGGGGAAATTGAGGATGTCCCGGCGGCGGCCAAAACCCAAACCACCACTGCCGGGACGGGGGACACCATTTGATTTTGGAAACCGGCGCGGGCGTTGTTCGCCGGGACTGGAGGTTGCCCCGGATTGGCGGAACAGCAACTCATCTGGCCGCCACAATGACAGCAGTTGCCCGCCGGCTTCGCGGTGCTGGCGCACGGCACTGAAGCAGCAGCGAACTGTCCCCAGACGAGGAGCAGGCTGCAAACGATGACCGCCGCGAATCGCATGATTTATTTGTCTCCCGTCCGGCCAGTCTGCGCCGGACGGGAATTATTCTTTGCCGGTTATTTCTTGTCCGCGGCGGTTTTGTCCGCCGCGCGGATCAGCTTGATGTATTTTTCGGGGTCCTTGTCGAAATCTTTTTTGCAGGACTTGCAGCACAGTTTCACCTCCTGTTCCTTGTAGGTGAACACGAGCGGCTTGCCCATGTCGCCATCAAGTTTCTCGCCGGACACGGGACAGGTTTTGAGCAAATCAGGTTTGGCCTTGGCCTCGTCCGCCATCGGCTCGGTGGTCATGCCGGCGCAGCAGGAGGGCATCGCGCACCCTGCGGTCGTCGCCGTGAGTTTGGTGGAAAGCGCCGTGACGCCAAGGGCACCGACGGCCAGGAGCAGGAACAGGTTCGTTTTTTTCATAGTTGGCCAAATGTTAATGGTTGTTGTGTGGTCGTTACGGATGACTTACCCCGCCAAGGCTGAAACCCCTCAACTTATTTTCAGCCTGGCCGGCACCGACCTTTCCAAGCTACCAATTTTGGCAAAATAAACAAGCGGGAGTCCGGAGTTGCTGCGGATGAGTTCAATCTCCATGGCTTTTGTTTGACGGAACGGCGGTGGCGCAGCCAAGCGCGCCCACCGCCGGGATGGGAACGTTTAACCCGAACGCCGAAGTCGAAGCCGCACTGACGTAGGGCAGGCTTACCAGCCTGCCGGTTAACGGGGCTTACCAGCCCCGTGTCCCGGTCTGATCTCGACACTTTTCCCTCTGCGGAACTGGCGGCTGGTAAGCCGCCAGCATCCCGCTCCGAGCGGGACTGGTAAGCCTGCCCTACATCCCGGCCGTGCTTCCGGACAGTCTATTTCGGAGTTCGGGTTTAATCTTTGTGGACAAGCGCCATTCCGCACTTGGGACAACTGCCTGGGCTGGACTGGACCACTTCCGGGTGCATGGGGCAGGAGTATTGATGGACGTGGTGCATGCTGCCATTCTCCGAGTCCATATGCTTGCAGCCCACGACGAATGCAGCCGTGCCTGCCATTGAGAGCAGTGCCAACGCCGCCATGATTAATTTTAACTTCTTCATATGCTTTTCCTTTTTTTGTGTTTGTTTGTTTCTTGCCACCGCCCGGCGGCAGGTTGGTTTCGGTTTCGTCCACTCATTTTTGTGTCAGTGGAATTTGATGCGTCCTTGGATTTCATTTTTCGCCAGCATGGTTGGTTTTGCCGGAGGTGTGCCGCACCACACGTCGTCTTTTTGTTTCCGCAGTGCAGCCGTCTTCGGCAAATCTTTTGGGAGTTCAATGCCGTCGCGTTTCAAATCTGCTTCGGGCGCGACATCGGCGACCGTGCCGGGCGGCGATTTATACCAGCCGGGGTCAGCGCCGTCGGCGGGCAGTTCGTCGCGGACTTTCAGGATGGTGAACATGCCGCCCATCGTGATGTAATCGTATTGACCCTTTCCGCCCACCATCGGCAGCGAATTTTTCGGAACGGGCATGCCCATGTCGCCCATGTCACCCATGCCGTCCTGCCCCATCGTCATGTAGCCGGGGATGAGCTTGCGGATTTTCTCGCTCAAACCCTCGGGGTTGATGCCGATCATATTTCCAAACTGATGCCCCATTTGCGTCATCACATGGTGCAGCATGTGGCAGTGCATCACCCAATCGCCCTCGATGGCCGTGAATTCCACGGTGCGCGTGCTGCCCGTGGGCATGAAGACGGTCGTCTCCGGCCACTGGCCCGCTTCGGAAATTTCCCCGCCGTCGGTCGCCACGACTTTGAAATTGTGTCCATGAAGATGAATCGCGTGATGGCTCATGGTGCTCAAGTTGCCGATGCGGATGCGGACGCGCTCGCCAACCTTGGCAACCAACGCCTCCGTGCCGGGAAAGCTCCGCCCGTTCAAGGTGAACACATTGAAGTCCACCATCTCGTTCGGATCGGGACGCCGCGCGCCGACTTCGATTTTCCATTCGCTCAACATGAACGCGTAATCACGGTCCGGCGGCGGTTGCTTGGGGTTCTTCGGATGAATGATGAACAATCCCATCATGCCAAGTTGCATCTGCGTCATCTCGTCGTGGTGCGAGTGATACATGAGCGTGCCGTGCTGCTTGAGGGTGTATTCGTATTTGAAAGTTTCACCCGGCTGGATTGCTTTTTGTGAAACGCCTCCTACGCCGTCCATGCCGCTCGGCAATAAAACGCCGTGCCAGTGGACGCTCGTCGCTGCGGACAACCGGTTCGTGACGTAGATGCGGACGTGGTCGCCTTCGACCGCTTCAATGGTCGGCCCGTGGACGCGCCCGTTGTAGCCCCAGCACTCGGCGACCAAACTGGGGTGATCCTCCATTGCGGGGACAAACTCATGCGTGACCGGCTCGGCGACGAGATGAAACACCTTCACGCCGTCCACCATTTTCCACGGCAGCGTCACGCCGTTGGGAGTAATGACGGGTTTGTAGCCAAGCCCGCCCGGATTGAACGGCTCGGTCTTGCCGGTGCTGACCGCAGCCTTCCCCGGTTCGGCGGCGGTGGCGGTGGGGACT
>JAYVCM010000290.1:0-7711 GCA_043749955.1 Limisphaerales bacterium
GAGCCGCCGCCGGTGAAACTGTTTTTGGAGCCGTATTTCATCGCGGGCATCTGGCCGCCGCGCGACAGAAAATTTCCCGCGCCCGCGCCGTAAAGAAACGTCGAGACGCTCGCGTCCAGCGAGGCATCCTTGCCCGTGGTCGTGTTGTTCTTCTTCGTCGCGGTGCTGTTCTCCTGCACCAGCACGGTGAGGATGTCGCCAATGCCGGCGGCGCGTTTGTCCGCGATCATGGAGCGCGACGAGTCCTCGCGCCACAGCGACTGCGCGTGGGCGGCGCATCCGATGAGGCTGAACACGATGATAGACAGGGCGCAAAGCGGCAGAGGACTGCCGCAGTCCAAGACGCTCGCGCGCTGGAGACTGACGCTTGAACCACGCGAAGCGTCCTGGACTGCGGCAGTCCTCTGCCGCTTTTTCAACGGCCAGCCGCCGGCCAGACACCGGAACAAAACGTGCAACGCTTTTTGTTTTTGGAATTTCATTTTCATAGGGAGATCAAAATTGTTTTTTCATCAAGCACCTTGCCGGTGAGGTCGCGGCGGGTGACGGAATTTCGCGCGCGGACCAGTTCGCCGGGCGCGCCGTCTTCGAGGACTTCCACCTTCGTCTTGATGCTCATCGCGCCGTCCTGCACGAGCGCGTCCGCGCGCTGGCCGCGATGGACGACCGCCCGCGCCTTGACCATGCGCGCCAGCAACGGCACGCCGGGCGGCAGCGCTTCGGTGAGTTCAAGCGCGTCGTCGTTCGCCGAGATGTCGGCGGGCAGCTCGCGCAGATTCAAAATGTCGCGGCGTTCACGGGCGAAGGCATTCAGGTTCACCGCCTCGCCGCGTTTGAGCTGCGTGCTGGCGACCCACACCTCGCGCCAGACCTGCGCCTTGAGATTGGCCGACCAGGTGCCGAGCGTTTCGTGCGCCGTGCGAAGTGAAAAACGCACAATGAAACCGGGCACAACGCCGGCCGTGGGCAGTTCGAGGATGTCGAGCGTCAGCGGTTCGTCCGGCAGCACCAGCGCATTCCACGGCTGCGCGAGACGCAGTTCCAACTGGCCCTTGTCCTTGATGTAATTTTTTTGCAGCGTCGCGGTGAGCAGGCCGAGAATGTCCGATTCGCCGAGCGTCCGCGCGCGCCGGGAAATTTTCACCGAGTCCGCGCCGGAAAAATTCGTGCCGCAGGCGGGCGCGTTGGCGGCGAGCAGATCGCCGAGCTGTTCGCGCGTCAGAACTAAATTTTTTCCAAACGCGGGCGCGTCACAAAGCTTGATGGCGGGCAGCGGCTGGGCGGACGAAAAAATCTGCGGGAGGAAAACGCCGTCGCCACAGACGGGCGCGACGGCGTTGAGTTGGAGCGGCGGGGCTTCGCTGGCAACCAAAGGAGGCTCGAAGCCGCCGCCGAGGAGGGACCACAGGAGGAGCGGGAGTTTTGCTGCCAGAAATTTTTTCATCAGCGCTGGAGGTTGTTGCTCTGCTGCATCATCTCGTCGGCGGCCTGCACGGCCTTGGAGTTCACCTCATACGCGCGCTGCGCGAGGATGAGGTTCACCATTTCCTGCACGACGCTGACGTTGGAAAGTTCGAGGAAGCCCTGCTGCAGCTCGCCGAAACCGTTCACGGCGGGGCTGCCTTGTTCCGGCGTGCCGGAGGCCTTCGTCTCCCGGTAAAGATTGTGGCCCATCGCCTCGAGGCCGCCGGGATTGATGAACCGCACGAGCTGCACCTGCGAACTCGTATCACCGCCCGGGGTGGTGTAGGTCACCGCGCCGCTGCCGGTGATGGTGATGTTGCCCGTCCCCGCCGGCACCGGTTGAAAGCCGCCCTGCACCGGATAGCCTTCGCTCGTCACCACGCGCCCCGACGAATCCGTCTTGAACGCCCCGTCGCGCGTGTAGGCCCGCGACCCGTCGGACATCTGCACTTCAAAAAAACCGCTGCCCTTGATTGCGAGGTCGAAGCTGCCGCCGGTCTGCGACATTTCGCCCTGCGTAAAAATCCGTTCCGTCGCCACCGGGATGGAGCCTTGGCCGACCTGCAGGCTGGAGGGAAGCTGGTTGCCCCCGCCCTGGGACGAGCCCGCCGACGTCGTCGTGTCGTATAGCAGGTCCTGAAACTGCGGGCGGCTCGCCTTGAACCCCGTGGTGTTGACGTTCGCCAGGTTGTTCGAGATCACGTCGAGGTTCAGTTGCTGGGACTGCATCCCGGACGCGGAGGAATAGAGTGCGCGGAGCATAAATCAATGTGACGGGTGACGCGTGAGGCGTGACGGATTTGAAGATGTGGGGTTTGGCTTCATGTCAGTTCGCTCCGCTCAAATCGGAAATCGTTTTGCCCATGCGGTCGTTCTGCATCTGCATGACTTTTTCGTTGGACTCGAACATCCGCATCGCGGTGATCATGCTGGCCATCGCGAGCGTCGGCGACGTGTTGGCCGTCTCGATGAAGCCCTGGCGGATCTTCGTCTCGCCGGCCGGCAACGGCAGCATGTCCGGCACGTCGTTGCGGAAAAGTCCGTTGCCCAGCATCGTGAGCTGCTGCGGCCTGGCGAATTCCACGAGCGAAATCTTCCCCTTGATTTCCGACCCCTGGCTGACTTCGCCGTCGGCGGAGACGGTGATCGGCGCGGCATTGTTCGGATCAAATTGCAGCGGGCCGCTTTCGCCCGCGACCGGATGTCCCTGCTTGGTCACGAGCTGCCCCTGCGCGTTGAGCTTGAACTCGCCGTCGCGCGTGTAGGCCTTGGAACCGTCCGGCAACTGGATGGCAATGAAACCTTTTCCATCCACGGCGAAATCCATGTTGTTGCCCGTGGCGCGGAGTTCGCCCTGGCTGAAATTGATGCTGGAGCCGGCGAAGGGAACGACGAAGCGTTCTCCGTTGGCGGCGGCGACGCCGGCCTGGACCGCCGAGAAGGTCGCCTCGCGCTGACGTGAGCCGGGAATGTTCGCCGTCGAAAGATTGTCGGCGATCAAATCCTGCCAGCGCTCCGTCGCGTTCATCGCGGCGGCGGCTGAATAGAGGCTTACATCCATACGCAGGCCGTTTAGCAACGCCTGTGCCATGCAGCTTTTACGGGGTTATTGCGAAGCTTTCGGCGGGCGACGGGAAAATGCTGCCCGCGCGGCTAGGCAAGAATGACGCCAAAAACAATGCCGTTGCCAGCCATCACCACAGATTTCGCCAAAGTCCTCCGTTGAAAACCAGAGACAATCTATTGACGAAAGTTTGCCGTGAGTAATAATTGTTGTGTTGGCAAATAAATCCATGTTCCAAAACGACCAATCAGTGCTTGAACTCGGTTTTCCTTCCCGCCTCACTTTTGAAACCGAGGGCGTGAGGTATTCCGGGAGCAAGCGTTCGGTCATTCCGAAAATCCATGAGCTGATCCATGTGCTTCCGATTCGTTCAGTTCTGGACGCCTTTGCCGGCACGACACGAGTTTCCCAGTATTTCAAATCCGCCGGTTACGATGTTCATTGCAATGACCTCGCGGCTTATTCATCGGTTTTTGGCCGGTGCTACCTTGAGAACTGCGACGTTGAAAGACCCGAACTTGACGAGAAAATTAAATTCCTCAACCACCGCAAACCCGTGGACGGTTATTTCACCGAACATTTCGGCGGCGAAGATGATGGAGCGGGTTTGGTAAAAGCGGCGGATGGAAAAAAGAAACCGTTTCTCCTCAAGAACACCCGCAAGCTGGACGCCATCCGTGATGAAATTGATAAAATTGCCGGAGATAAAACCGAACACGCCATCTTGCTGACTGCTTTAATCAACGCGCTCGACCAAGTTGAGAACACGCTGGGACATCAGGTCGCATATTTGTCCAAATGGGCACCGCGTGCGTATTCGGATTTTGTTTTGCGCCGCCCGCGGCTGCTGGCTGGCGATGGTTCTTACTGCGTGACCCGGATGGATGCGCGCAAGATTTCGGAGCGTTTCGACCTCGCGTATTTCGACCCGCCTTACAACACGAACAATACTCACACGCCGACAACCCGCGTCCGCTACGCCAGCTATTATCACTTCTGGACAACGGTGGTTTTGAATGACCGGCCACAATCGGTTGGCGCGTCGAACCGCCGCCTTGATTGTTCCTCGGACACCTTGCCCGGAGCCATTTCAAAATACGAGAGCACCAAATACAATCAGGTTTTCGAAGAGATTGAACAACTGGTTGCTGACGTGGATGCCCGTTATGTTTTGTTTTCCTATTCCAATAAAGGCAAAGTGGGGATTGAAGATTTGGAGAAGTTATTTGCGCGCTACAAAGTGCTGGCCGTCGAAAAATTTTCGCATCGCGAAAACGTTCAAAAGCTGCTGACCTCCAACCGCGAATGGCTCGGTGACCAGTCGGCCAATTTTGAGTATCTGTTTCTCGTGGAAAAGCCGTGACTGGCATCACGCCTTTTGTGCTGGCGCGTGAATCCGAAACGCGCCTTCCAAAATAAACTCGCCGAAGTTTGTCTTCCGAAAATGTCCTCGGCGCAAAATTGTCAGCTTCGACAAATCATCCACCCAAAGCCCGCGCTGATACGGATTGGCCTGGTTCTTGCCATACTTCACATGAAACACCGGGCTGCCGTTTTGACAGAAAACAAATCGGCTGTGTTTGGTCAGCTTTTTGAATTCAATCTCCGTGATCCGCATTTCCTCCGCATCAAACAGGGCGATTTGGTAAGTCGAATCTTTTGGAAAACTATTCAGGAAAATAATCGTCTCATGGCTTAATTGCTCCGCAACCGTGCCGAACATTTCTTTGACCGTGACAGCTTCATCATGGACGCGTTCCACGGCACCCAGCTTTGTTTCGCACAAATCACGAATCCCGTAATTTGTGGAAATCTGCGCTTCTTGGTTGATGTAGTTCTTGATTGAAATGCCGCACCAATTATTGCCGCCTACAATGTCCGAAATGGCATTGTGAAATTTTGCAAAGTCGGACGCGTAATGCTTTCTGACTTCGGCGAACCGGCCTTTGGGAATTTCCGCTTTGGCACGGTAAAGCATCACGTCAAAAGGCGGATTCTTGCCGGTGAATGCAAAATGAAACGCATAAAAACCATCTTCAGGAGCGTTCAGCAACTTGGCGAAAATCGGCTCGGCCAGCTTGCCCACAGCCACGCCATTCCCGATGAATCCGCGATAGGCGTTGATACTCGAAACAGCGATATCAACCGTTTCCTGTTTGATGGCTTTGAACCACTCTTTGAGCAACGAAACATTCATGCGAAGACGTTCCCTATTTCCCGCGCTCGTTTGCTTTCAGAAGTGCAATCGGAGTCGTATTCGCCGCTTTCGCAATCCGAGCGAGCGTGTCCAAAGTGATGTTTCGCTCTCCTCTTTCAACCGAGCCGATATAGGTTCGATGAATATCACAAAGATCGGCAAAAGCATCCTGACTCAACCCCAGCGTCTCACGGACAGCGCGGATGTTTTTTCCAACGAGAACGTTGATTTTTTCAGAAGTCGCCATTGGAATGACGATACCTGTCGCGCTGCTTAAAAAGCGACAGATTAGAAGTAGCGACAAGAAAACTGCCTTAAAGGCGTTAATTGACCAGTGGAATCAAACCGCCGCCGCCGCCTCGTCATAGACGCAGGCGAGATCCAGCACCTGGCCGCAGGTGCATTGGACGCGGAGATGGGTGACGCGGCTGCCGTCGCGCTGGACGGACACGCGCGGTTCGCAGATTTTTTTCTCGGCGGCGGGCGCAGCGGCGGGGCGCAGCGGCTCGAGCGAATGAAATTGTTTCTCCTCCTTCGTGTCGCGGTTGATGACGGCGACGCGGAATTCCCGGCGCTCCGCCGAGGCGGGCGCGGCGGTGAGCGGGACAAACGATTCAGTTCGCAGCAGCGTCATGGGGAAGATCGGCCTGCAGCACGTCGGGCAGGGCGTTCACGGAGTCCTTGATTTTCACCAGCACGGTCACACGGCGGTTGACCTCGTCGGCGGGCGCGGCTTCGGGCATCGGCACGGTGTCGGCGAAACCGGAGACCTTGCAAATCTGCTGGCCGCCGACGCCGCCGGTGATGATCTTGCGGCGCGCAGCGTTGGCGCGCTCGGTGGACAGCTCCCATTTGTGGCTGGCCTCGCGCACGGCGTTCGTCCGCGACTCGGTGTGGCCTTCCAGCTCGATGCGGAAGGTGGTGTAGCGCGCAATCTCCCACGCCAGCGTGGCGAAAACCCACGAGCCGTATTCGGTGAACACGTCGGTGTCGGGATTGAAAATCGGTTTGTGCGAGCGGTCAAAGACATTGATGCTCAAACCTTCGGCGGTCACGTCCACGCGCAGGCTCTTCTCACTCTGCGACTGATCCTTGAAAAGTTTTTCCAGATCCTCGTGCAGATGGTGCATGGTCTCGATCTCGATGGCGGAGATGGAGGTGAATTTGCCCTGCTGCTTGTAGGTGCTGGAGGCGTCCTTGTTGGGGATGATGCCGCTGGACTCCTTGGTGAGGGAGGAAAAGGGATTGCGGAAGGCGCGCTCGACGGCGTCCTTGATCTTCTGGTCCTGCGACGTGAGCCAGAGGCAGAGGAACAACGCCATCATGGCCGTGACGAAATCGGCATAGGCCACCTTCCACGAACCGCCGTGATGCCCGCCATGATTTTTTTTGGCCATGCGAAAATTATTTCGTCTTGAGCGACTTGAACATCAGCTCCAGCTCGTTGGCCGAGGGCCGGAACTCGCTGCTCAACCCGCGCCGCCCCACTTCGACCGCCGTGACGGGCGCCATGCCGTTGGCGAAACCGATGACGCACGCCGCGATGCAGCGCGTGTAGTCCATCTCCGACGCGCCGAAAAATTCCATGTTCGTCGCCAGCGGCCCCATGAAGCCGTAGGCCAGCAAAATTCCAAGAAACGTCCCGACCAGCGCGGCGGCGACGTGTTCGCCGATCTGCTCCACCGGGCCGGAGATCGAGGACATCGTGATGACAATGCCCAGCACCGCCGCCACAATGCCGAAGCCGGGCATGGCGTCGCCGGTTTTTTGCATCACCGAGACCGGCGCGTGATGTTCCGTCTCTGCGCGGTCCATCTGCACGTCCAGCAGCATCCGCAACTGGTCCGGTTTGATTTTCCCGTCCACGATGGGCCGCAGCGCGCCGCACAAAAATTCCATGGCGTGATGGTTGCCGGAAAATCGCGGATACTTTTTGAACAGCGAGCTTTTCGCCGGCTCCATGATGTGTTCCTCCAGCGCGATCATGCCGTTGCGGCGGCCGAGGAGAAACAGTTCATACAGCACCTTCAGCAGGTCGTCGTAGGAGGCGCGGTTGTAGGGGGAGCCTTTGAGGCAGCCGCCGAGGCTCTTGAGGATGTCCAGCAAAACTTTTTTCGGCGACATGATGATGAGCGAACCGAGCGCGCCGCCGGCGATGATGAGCATTTCGTTCACCGTCGCGTGGATGATGACATCCATCTTGCCGCCTTCGAGCATGAAGCCGCCGAAGACGCAGGCAATGACCACGATGGCGCCGACAATGATGATCATTTGGGCACGGCGGTTACGGCCGACCGGGGCAGGCCGGATTCAAAACGCTGAAGAAAGGAGCGCAGCGACAGGACGGCCTGCGCGTGGATCTGGCAGATGCGCGACTCGGTGAGGCCGAACACCTCGGCAATTTCGCGCAGGTGCATGTCCTCGACGTAATACAGCGCGATCACCTTGCGCTGGATTTCTGGAAGTTCCTTCAGCCGCTCGAAAAT
>JAYVCM010000291.1:0-3580 GCA_043749955.1 Limisphaerales bacterium
GATGAGCGGCAGCTTGTGGCGCGTGCCGATGTCAAAGTCCGCCTTGTCGTGCGCGGGCGTGACCTTGAGCACGCCGGTGCCGAATTCAAAATCCACATGCTCGTCGCCGATGATCGGGATGAGCTTCTGCTCGCGCGGCAATTCGGCAGGCAACGGACGCACGATGTGCTTGCCGATGAGATGCGCATAGCGCGGGTCTTTCGGATTCACAGCCACGGCGGTGTCACCGGGAATGGTCTCGGGCCGCGTGGTGGCGATGGTGAGCCAGATTTTTCCGTCCGACCCTGGGAGCGCCGCCGTCCCGGCGGCGAGTTGTGTTGTTCCGTGGAAACTCGCCGGCGGGACGCCAGCGCTCCCAGGTTCAGCCACTTCAACTTTGAAATGATACATGAAACCCTTTTGCGGTTTCATTTCCACTTCCTCGTCGGACAACGCCGTCTGCGACACGGGGCACCAGTTCACCATGCGTTTGCCGCGATAGATGAGACCCTTTTTGTAAAGCTCTACAAAAACTTTTTGCACGCAGCGGGAATACTCCGGGTCCATCGTGAAGCGTTCGCGCGTCCAATCGCACGAGCAACCGAGCTTCTTGAGCTGGTTGATGATGATGTCGCCGTGCTTTTCTTTCCACGCCCAGACGCGCTTGAGAAATTCCTCGCGGCCGAGATCGTGACGGGATTTTTTTTCTTCCTTCTTGAGCTGCTTTTCCACCATCACCTGCGTGGCGATGCCGGCGTGGTCGGTGCCGGGCAGCCAGAGAACTTCCTTGCCGTCCATGCGCGCCTTGCGGGCGAGAATGTCCTGGATGGTGTTGTTCAGGACGTGGCCCATGTGGAGCATCCCGGTGACGTTCGGCGGCGGGATGACGATGGAATACGCGGGCTTGGCGGACTTCGGATCGGCGGTGAAGCAACCTTGCTTCAGCCAGAAGTCATACCATTTGTCCTCGACGGACTGCGGTTCGTAGGCTTTGGAAATCTCGGACATAATCAAAAGGGAAACATTCAACATTCAACATTCAACATCGAACACCCAGCGCCCAACCTTGGATGTTGGGCGTTGAATGTTGAATGTTGAATGTTCTTCACTGCGATTTCAGCCGCGATTTTGGCTGCGAGGCTGGTTATTTCTTGAGCAGCGCGAACTCCATGGAGTCCACGAGCGCCTGCAACGAGGCTTCGATGATGTTTTCGCTCACGCCCACGGTGCCCCATGTGCGCTTGCCGTCGGTGGACTCGATCAGCACGCGGGTCTTCGCGGCGGTGCCGGCGATGCCGTCCAGGATGCGCACCTTGTAGTCGGTGAGCGTCACGCGTTTCAGCTTGGGAAAAGATTTCACGAGCGCGGAACGCAGGGCGGAATCCAGCGCGTTCACCGGACCGTCGCCCTTGGCCACTTCATCGTGGATTTTTTTACCGACCCGCACGCGCACGGTCGCTTCGCAAACGGATTGCTTCGCATCGCGGCGCATGGAGACGTAATATTTCTCCACGTTGAACATCAACGCGGGATTGTGATCAAGAATGTCACGGATGATCAAGGCCATCGAGGCCTCGGCGGCCTCGTATTCAAAACCTTCGTGCTCGCGCTGTTTGATGGTGTCGAGAATCTGCCGCAGCTCCGGCGTGTCGTTCGTGATCTTGAAACCCAGTTCCTGCGCCTTGATGACGATGTTGCTGCGCCCGGAAAGGTCGCTGATGAGAATGTTGCGCTCATTGCCGACGAGCGACGGGTCAATGTGCTCGTAGCTCGCCGCCAGTTTCTGCACCGCGTTGACGTGGGCGCCGCCCTTGTGCGCGAACGCGGACGAACCCACCCACGGGAGGCGCGGATTGTGGCGCAGGTTCGCAACCTCGTCCACGAACATGGAAAGTTCCTTCAGCTTTGCCAGCGACTTTGCGGGCACCGACGTTTTTTTCAGCTTCAAGGCCACGCAGGGAATGACGCTCGTCAGATTGCAATTGCCCGTGCGTTCGCCGTAGCCATTGATCGTGCCCTGGACGTGAACCGCGCCTGCGTCCAATGCTGCCAAGGCGTTGGCGACGCCCAGGCCGATGTCGTCGTGCGTGTGGATGCCGACTTTGCAGTTCAATTTCCCGATGGCGACCTTCGTGATGGCGGCAATTTCTCCCGGCAGACAGCCGCCGTTCGTGTCGCACAGCACCACAAAATCCGCGCCCGCTTTTTCGGCGGCACGCCAGGTGTCGAGCGCGTAGTCGGGGTTGAGCTTGTAGCCGTCGAACGCGTGTTCGCAATCGTAGATGACGAACTTGCCGTGGTCTTTGAGATAGCGAACCGTGTCGCCGATCATCGCGAGATTTTCCTCGGGCGTGCAGCGCAACACCGCCTTGACGTGCAGCATGGAAGTCTTGCCGTAGATCGTGACGACCGGCGTGCCGGCTTCGAGGAGCAGGCGCACTTGGTCGTCCGCTTCGACGGGCGTGTTTTTTTTTCGAGTCGAACCGAAGGCCGCGAGCCGCGCGTTTTTGAATTTGCGTTTTTTCGCCTGCGCAAAAAATTCGATGTCCTTCGGATTGGATCCCGGCCAGCCGCCTTCAATGTAATGCACGCCAAAAGCATCGAGCTTCTCGGCGATCCGGAGCTTGTCCGCGACCGAAAAGTTGATGCCTTCGCCCTGCGAACCGTCGCGCAGGGTCGTGTCATAGATTTCCACCTGAGGTTTCATAAAGTTGCCCGTAAAAACGGACGCCCACTATCTCTGAATTGAATGGCACTGGCAAATCGTAAAAGAGTTTTGCAGGAAGCCTTGCGCTTTGACCCGGCAAGCTTAAATTTTCCGCATGGAAGAATTCGCGGACATCCAATGCCCGTTCTGCGGCCAGACCTTTGCCATGGCCATTGACACGAGCATTGCCAGCCAGCGGTTCACGACGGACTGCGAAGTTTGCTGCCGCCCGTTCGAGGTCGTGGCTGAATGCGAGCCGGGCGAAATTCTGGCCGTGGAAGCCCTGTCGGGCTGATCTGTTTTTAGCGGATGAAAATAAAATCTTGTCAGATTAAAAATGTTTACGCCTTGCAGAGAATTTGTCAGATGCAGTTACGAAATAAGTTGTTGATTTAAGATGTTGATTCGTAATGGCTTTAACCTTATTTTATATTCAGAAGCTAGATTGCGTCGGAAAAGCTTACAATTTGGGCTGTTTCTACCGTCTAGGGCGCGGCGGCTTTAAAGCATTTCAAACTGCTAAATGTTAATTGCTTATGGATTAATAATGGCTCGGTTTTTTGGCTTGGCATTGGCATTGCTTAAAAATGACAATTGATTATTAAAAAAGCGGGAAAAAAGCGGAATTAGGCAAACAATATGATTAAAAAAATCGCAATCGTGGGTGCGGTCGCTGTGGCTCTGGCCCAAAGCGTTCAAGCGGTTCCGATTACCGGCAACATTGGTTTCGCTGGCACGGCTGTCTTAAACACGGCAAATGCCGCGACCGCCTCTACAGTTGTGGGTTGGATCAACACTCATGTCGAGACCGTTTCTGGTGATTTCTCTGTTTTTACTGCGCTGAATCATGCGGTTCTTTTTCACAACCCCTGGAGTTTCAACTCTGGACCGATT
>JAYVCM010000292.1:0-4630 GCA_043749955.1 Limisphaerales bacterium
GAAATCGGTGGGCACCATGTAGGCGACGTCGCAGCGGTAGCCGTCCACGTCGGCCTCCTTGATCCAATACTTGAGCATGGCGATCATGTATTCGCGGAGGGCGGAACTTTTGTAGCTCAAGCCGGCGACGTCCGTCCATTCCGGCACGGGCGGGATGACGTGGCCGGGCGCGTCCTGCTTGTAAAAATCCGTGTTGGTCATCATCACGCTGTCCCACGCGGTGTGGTTGGCGACGAGATCCATGATGACTTTCATGCCGCGCTGATGCGCGCCGGCGACGAGCTGCTTGAAATCGGCGAGTGTGCCGTAGTTGGGATCCACGGCGTAGTAATCCTTGATGGAATACGGGCTGCCGAATTCGCCCTTGCGGAATTTTTCGCCGATGGGATGGATGGGCATCGTCCACAAAATCGTCACGCCGAGGTCGTGCAGTTCGTCGAGTTTGGCGGTGACGCCCGCGAGGTTTCCGGCGGTGGAAAAATCGCGCGGATAGATTTCATAAATGGTGCCGGCGCGGAGCCAGTCCGGCGAGGGGCGGGCGGTGGCGGCGGAGAGATCTGATTCAGCACAGGCCGGCGACGTGGACAAAATTGCGGCGGTGGCGAGGGGGAGAAAAATTCGGATTGAGCCAGCGAGGTTCATGTTCACGATGTGAGTTCCAGGGTTCCCAGAAAAATTTCCAGCGGTCAGTTTTTCGGCGTGTGCTGGGCGAACCACAGCTCGTCGCTCACGTTGTTGTAGGCGTTTTGGGAGGCGTAGGTGGAATAGACGACCGGCGTGACGCCGAGGCGCATCTTGTAGATCTCCGAATGGCCGTCGGCAAACGCGAGCGCGCAGGTGCCGCCGTGGAAGCTGCCGGGCAGTTCGAGAAACTTGGCGGCGCCGCTGGTGTAGGTCGGGTCGGTGTAAAGCGCGCCGTCGTCATTGCTGTCGGGATGTTCGTCGGTGAACAGCCAGCAGTCCGTGGGGCCGGGCGTGTGAAAATCCGAGGCCTTCTTCGCGTTGTAGAACCACGGCTGGCCGGTGTAAAATTTTCCGCCGCCGCCGATGGCCGCGTTCATCGCGCAACTGCGGTCGCGATTTTCCCAGCCGGCGTTGCGCTGCGGGCTGCTCAAAAAATTGTCCCCGGGACAATGGTAGATTTTCACGGCCTTGGCGACATAGCTGCCGAGCGAGGACAGGCGGTCATCCACGATGTAAAGCGTGTTGGTGTTGTAGGGGGCGGTGTCCCAAGTCATGATGGCGGCCGGGCTGCTGTAAACCCAGCTGATCTGGCCCGGCGGCGGGGCCACGTTGCGGTCGGCGTTCAAGGCGAGCGTGTCGTTGTTGTCGCCCGCATACATGTGCCAGGCCAGGCCGAGCTGCTTGTAATTGTTTAGGCAACTGATGGCCTGCGCTTTTTTTTTGGCCGCCGCCAGGGCGGGCAGCAGCATCGCCGCCAGGATGGCGATGATGGCGATGACCACGAGCAGTTCAATCAGCGTGAACCCGCCGCGCCGCCGGCGGACGCGATTTGTTTTGATCGGGAATTTCATTTTTTGCGCGGCCGTTGTTTACGGCTGCACGAGCCGGAAAAAGTTCGGCATCGTGGTCACGGGCCAGTTGGTCGAACTGTAACCGTCGGTGGCGTTCAAGTCCTGCCACGCGCCGCTGACGAGGTTGGTGCGGGATTGCAGATGCACGCCGCGGCGCCCCAGCCAGGTGACGGGGAATTTTCCAGCGGACAAGCCGCCGATGGCAAGCTGCCCGAACGCCGGCTCGGTCGCGCCGGGCAGATCCGTGCGCTGCTGGCCGAAGAGGTCCAGCGGGAAACCATAGGTGCTGCCCAAGGAGCGGATGTAGCGGGTGTGGTTCAAGCCGAAGTCGGCCTCGTTGTCCACGTTGGTGTTGTTGACGCCATTATTGTCGTGGATGATGCCATACTTGTAGGTGACATGAACCGGGCTGCCGGCCGGGAGGTTGGTTGAGAGGGTATAGGTCAGGCTCGTCGGCGTCGTTCGGTTCATGACATGTCCGCCGGCATAATCGCCGAAGAGAGTCGGGTCAGCAAAATGGCTCATCACCTGCCATTGGGGCTGGAAGAAATCACCATCCACCACGACGAGGTCTGAATCGGGGTCAAAGGGATTTCCAAAACGGTCCACGGTGTTCGTCAGGCTGACGGTGAACGTGACCGTGGTGTCCACGAGCAGCACGTCATTCGGACTGTAATCATTCCAGAACACCACCGGGTTGGTGGCCGCCGCGCTGCCGAGCAGGAATTGGCGGTCGTTGCCACCGGTGCTGGCGGGCGATTCATAAGCCGTGTCGCCACCGTTCGTGTTGATGACAAATTTGTAGCGCTCGCCGGTGCCCGGCGCGTTGCGGTCAATGTAAGTGCCGCGATAGATGTTGCCGCCCGGCACGTTCGTCAGCAGAAAACCCGCCGCGCCGACCGTGAATGAATTCGTCTGGAAAGTTCCCGCGCAGCCCACCGTGTCGCCGCGCGACAGATCAAGCTGGTGCGTCAAGAGCGGCACCGTCATGTCCACCAGGAACGTGATCGGAACTGCCTGATAAGTGCTGATGCCGTTGAAATAGGCGAGCGGCAGCGCGCCCGAATTTGTCGGTGTGAAGAAGAAGCGGTTCGCGCCGCCGTTGAAATCTTCATACCGCAGGCCGCCGCCGTTGGTGCTGATGACAAATTTATATTGCTCGAAGCCGCCGGGATAATTGCCGTCCGCGATAGTGCCGGAATAGATGTTTGACGAATTGCCGCTCAAGGTCGGATTGTTGGTCAGGATAAAACCGGCAGTCCACTTCGGGTTTTCAAACGTGCCGAGCGCCTGCACCTGCATCGTGGCGGGGTCAAAGCCGCCGATGAAAATCTGCGGCCCCAGGTCCACGCTGAACTTGACGGAGTTCGTCGTGGCGCTCGGCGTCGGGAACACATAATCGAAATACACCACCGGCAGCGTCTGTGCGCCGGCTTTCAAGGTGAACTGGCGGTTCAAATCAGAATCGAAAACGTCCACGTTGGTCACCACGCTGTGGAACATGAACTTGAACTGCTCCACCGAGTTCGTCGGGTTCGTGTCGGGAAACGTGTTCGTGTAGATCAGCGAGGTTCCGACGCGCGCCAGCGGAAAACTATTGAACGTGTAGGGGCTGTTTTGGAACGAGCCGCCGCAATAGACCGTGTCCGTGCCGGGCACAAACGCTCCGCCGTTCGTTTGCGCCGTCATGTCCACGCGAAAGGTCACCGCGTTCGTCGGCGCGGGCGGCCCGGCGAAGATGTAGCTGGCGAACGTCAACTGCGAGAACGGAAAATAACCCTGCGGACCGGAAATGGCCCCGGCGACGGACTCCGGCGAGCGGAAGCCGGTGTGGGAGATGTAGGTGCCGAAAATCTTGATGGTCTTCTGCACGCCGTTCGTGAGGCCGATGTTCGTAGCCGGCAATGTGAAGGTGAACGGCGAGCTTGCGCTGCCGCCCGTCGGCGAGAGGTTCACGCTGTTGAGGTAATTCAGGCTGTTGTTGCCGCCCGACGCCAGTTGCCACACGCCGCCGAAACTGTCCGACCGCGGCCCGAGCGCGACGGCGAATTTCGGCGTGAAACCGTTCGTGAACGCGAGCGCGCTACGCTGCGAACCTGACCACCCGGAAATTGCCTTGCGCAAACCGTCGCCCGCGTCGCTGAAATTTGTCGTGCTCGTGAAGCCGCCCGCCGCTCCGGTGTCAATGTAAAGCACCAGCACGTCGTTGAACGTTCCACTGGTCGTGAACGTGCCGCTGATGTTCGTGCCGTCGTCCGTGAGCGACAGCACCCCGCTGCCGACCGCGCCGCCGAAACCGGTGTTGCCGTTGCCGGCGTAATTTGTCGCCTGGGCCGTCGTGGCGGAAAAATAAACTGCCGCCGCGACAAGCGCGGCGAAGGTGGTGGCTTGGTGGAACAGGCTTTGAGTGGTGGTTTTCATTTCAGACGGTGATGGATCGGTTGTTTGGTAATTGGATTTGCCATAACCTACCATTGTCCCCTCAATCTTCCATCGCATCTTTGTGCGGGATTTTTTCAAATCATCCTCATCGTCATCCTCGTCCTCAATTTGTGAAGAATGAGCATGACGATGAGGATGAGGATGATTCGATTTCAACTGCGCAGGTATTTCACCACCGCCTCGGTGCGCGAGTGGACATGGAGTTTTTCATAGACCGTCCGCACATAGCTGCGCACGGTGTCAATGCTGATGCCCATGCGGTCGGCAATTTCCTTGTAGGCATAGCCGTTGGCGAGATGATCCAGAAATTTCTGTTCCGCCGGCGTGAGCCTGGCGAGCGTGGCCGACTCCGAGGCCGGCTTGGAAAAAAACTGAACCACGCGCCGGGCGAGCTGCGGCGTCATCGGCGCCCCGCCGGCAAACACGTCACGGATGGCCTCCAGCAGACGCGCGGACGCGGTGCGCTTGAGCAGGTAGCCGCTCGCCCCGGCGCGCAGCGAGTTGAAGAGCGAGTCGCTGTCTTCATACACCGTGAGCATCAGAAATTGCACGGACGGATGCGCGCCCTTGAGCTGGCGCACGCACTCGTAGCCTTTCATGCCGGGCAGGTTGATGTCCATCAGCACCACGTCGGGCATGAGCTTCGGGATTTC
>JAYVCM010000293.1:0-5095 GCA_043749955.1 Limisphaerales bacterium
TGGGGAATTTCCTGGATGGGAAAATTCAAGCCCGGCGGCGGATTGGTGAGGATGGTGGGCGAACTGGGATATAACGTCGTGGCCAGATGCAGCCCTTCGTAATAAGCCCAGCCGCAGTTCGCGCCGTTGGTGATGACATCCACCTCCTCGTAAAGGTCCTGCCCGACATCGCCCACGAACAGAAGGCCGGTTCCCGAATCAAATGAAAACCGCCACGGATTGCGGAAGCCGATGGCGTAAAATTCCGTGCGCACGTTGGTGGCGTTGAACGTCTGGCCGTTGAAATTGGTCCGGCCCACAAACGCATTGTCGGCGGGGATGAAATAATTGGTGGTGTTCGCCGGATGCGGATTGGGCGGCAGATTTCCCGGACGCTTGTCCACGTCGAGGCGCAGGATGGCGGAGAAAAATTTGTTGGTGATGACCTGGGCGTGCAGGTGGCCGTTGTATTGCAAGCCTTCGTCCCCCAGCGAGGCGTAAAGATAGCCGTCCGGGCCGAAGTGAAGGTCGCCGCCATTGTGGTTGTCGGTTTCGTGATACTGGGTGATCAGCCGAAGTTCCGTGTTGGTCAGGGCCACGTTGGCATTGGTGGCTGCGACCTGAAACCGGGAGAGGCACAGATGAATTTGCTCTCCGGGAGCCTGGGAAGTTGTCAGGGTGCGCGTTGCGATCACAAAAAAATAACCGTTGGTCGCATAGCCCGGATGAAACGCCAGCCCGAGCAGGCCGGACTCGGGGCTGAGATAGACCGGCAGGCTCATGAACACCGTGCGCGTCGGCGCGGCCAGGTTCGTGATGACGACGATGTTCCCGGTCTGTTCGAGGATGAACAGGCGGTTCGTCTCCTGTGGCGGCGACGCGAGGCCCACGGGCTGGGTAAAAGTCAGGCCGGGAAAGGCGTTGTTGATGGTGTATCCGAATTGCGGCGGCTGGGGCGGCAGGCTGGTGAGCGTGGTGTTTGGCACGCGCTGCAACTGCGCGACGACGGTGCCGGCCACCAGCAGCAGCGCGCAAAAAATGACGGGGCGAAACAAGGCAGCCATAAATTTTTACCGGCGCAAACTTACCAGCGATAAGAGCCAAGTCAAACTGCGCCTATGGACACTGTCCCTGGAGCGCCGGTCTCCGACCCGGCCTGTTTGGAAAATCATACTACAACGCGCCGGATCGGAGATCGGCGCTCCGTGATGCCAACGGGAGCGGGTTCAGTGCAATTCAAACTGCGGCCAAGGTAAGGTTTGCATTTTCCGCCGGCTGTGTGATTGTCAGCGGACATTTTATTTATGAGCATTGCCACCTCCCAGCTTCTGCACGCCCTCGAATGGCGCTACGCCACGAAAGTTTTTGACGCCGCCAAAAAAATCCCCGCCGACCTCTGGCACGCGCTGGAAAAATCGCTCGTCCTCACGGCGACGAGCTACGGTCTGCAGCCGTATAAATTTCTCGTGGTGCAGGACACGGCGGTGCGCGCCGCGCTGCTGCCGCAGTCGTGGGGGCAGAAGCAGGTGGTGGACTGCTCGCACTACGTCGTGTTTCTCGCGCGGACGGAGATGAAGGACGCGGACGTGAACAAATTCATGGAGCGGCAGGCGGCGGTCCGCAACACGCCGGTCGAGAACCTGGCCAAATATCGCGACCTGATCGTGGGCGACGTGGTGAACGGCCCGCGCGGAAAAGCCGCGCACGAATGGGCGGCGCGGCAAAGCTACATCGCGCTGGGAAACCTGATGACGTGCGCTGCCGTGCTCGGCGTGGACGCCTGCCCGATGGAAGGCATCGTCCCGGCGGAATATGACAAGGTTTTGAAACTGGCCGGCAGCGGCTACCAGACCGTGGTGGCCTGCGCCCTCGGCTACCGCGCCGCGAGCGACAAATACGCGAGCTTGGCCAAAGTCCGGTTTGAGGTGAAAGACCTCGTGCAGCACATTTGAACACGGTGATGAGTGGACGAGGTTGGCAAACAGTTGCACCGGGGAACGTGGATCCACTCGGCCAGCCGATTTGCGAAAATGAAAAATTGAACCCGAACAAAATGAATTTATACTGGCATAAAACATTTGGGACTCATTTATCGGTGGCGTAAAAGCGCATGAGTGAACAATACCAAGAACCGACCCCTTTCTGGTCATGCCCGTGGAACCCCTTGTCAACATGGCGACATTTTAGGAATCTACAGTCTGTCCGGGCTGATTTGGACCGCGACATTGCTAACTGCGACCCTACGGAGTTCCTCAGTCACATGCATCAAATGCAGGACTACTATTCGCATTATAGTCAAGGCTACCGCTGGTGGACTTTCGGGCACGTTTGCGCCAACATATGCGGTGATGATCCTGACGACCCCAGACAACATCCTGAGCAATTCCGGGAAATGTTGAAGATGACGGCTTTGTATGAGGTCACTTGGGAACAGAACTGTGGTTCCTTACCAGGTGGCCCGAATGCAGGAGGAAGAAGGTGAGAGTTCTTGCACTCATCTATATGGTGGCAGCTTTGGGAAGCATCCATTCAACTGAGGTGCTCGTTTCAGATTCGAAGCAAGCATGGCAGGTTACTGGAAATTCTGCTCTGCCGTCTTCGCTAAAGTCTCCATATCCAGAAATAGCCGTTGTTGCCTCTAACACGGTTCTTATAGGCTACGCAGACACAAGCGGGAAGTATCGGATACGGGTGATTCGAGATAGCAGCGTGTCCAATTTTGCGGAGATGGATTGTTTTCCCGATCACGAACGAGTGGGACGGCTGCCGCAGATGATGGCTGACTCTGGGGGACTTGTAATTTGCAGTGTAAGCCGGGACGTTTCGCCTACAGGGCACACCGTAGATGTCATTTCACTGGACGCCGATGGGATGCCAAAGTCGGGATCGGTGAAGATCGTCTTGCCAAAACAGCGCCCTTTTCCAAAGTCGAAATATTATGTGTTCGACACCGCGATACCGATTGCCCCTGCTAGGGATTCGTATCTAGTGGTTGGCGAGTTCATAGAGGTTTACCTTAGTCACGGTCTGATTCCAATCGTCCCAGACCCCGAAGGTTACAGGAAGAATGTGGCGATAACCCTCAATGGCAGTCAACTGTCTCGCCTCAAGAGAATAGAAGATAAGGGGAGGTTTTACGTTAGCATGGCTGACTATGCAGTTCTGACAAACGGCGTGGCCCGTTGCGCCTGGATTCGATGCAGCGGGCCGCCGTTTTCCAAAGAACGGACGGAGACCGTCTGCTACAGCGTCTTACTCGCAGATAATTGGAGTGCTCCCAAAGTTATCGTTTCGCAACGAAGCCAGAATGGAATGAGTTTCGAAGACGTTGCTGTTACAGGAACCGAAAAGGAGGCGCTACTCGTCTGGGCACGCGACCGAGACGGTTTTTATTCCGTTGCAGTGACGAATGGAAACGTATCGCCACCTTTACGACTGGGAGATTGGCAGGATTATGACTCAAACTGGGAGGAGGGTGTCGCAATGATGCGCGGTGCCCCGTGCTGTGACGTTTATTCGGATGCTAAAGGCGACATGTTTGTCGTTTGGGTTCTAAACCGAAGAGAGAAATCCGCCGAGCTCGGAATTGAACACAGGATTGTTCTGAGGTGGCGCAGCGGCGGCGTGTGGATGCCAGAGGTTACCCTGAGCAATGGCGGTGGATTAGTTCGGTCACCTAGAGTCTTGGCAGACTGTTCCGGGCGAGTCCACGTTGCATACCTAAGGCAGGTGGACAGCCGGCAGTTCGGGTGTTTCTATCGGAGTCTGGCAAAGGAAGAATTGCGTGCGACGCATTGAACCGGGCGACCAACGAGTTTTGAACTCGACACGCCAACCATAGCACCCGAGTCGCCACAGGAAAATAAACGCTGAAATGGCTTCTCGGCGACGAACGCGACTCAAGGAAGCGAAGCTTGCCTACAATCAAACTGAACATCCAAACGCCATGCCCGCCACGGAGCGCTGTCCCGGTCAACACAAGGCAGGACGTGGGAAGTTTTTTCATTCTGTTCCTGCCGGTTCGCTTTCGGTCAGAAAGGGGTCAGTTCTTGAGAATGGCAACTCTCGGTGGCGGCAGCATCTTTCCCGGCATGGTGCGCCAGTCACGGATTGAGTATCCCGGCACAATTTATCACCCGCCGCCCTTCCACTTCGGCGCGACAAGTGTGATGAAGCCTGAAGGGGGCATGAAGGGGGCGGTCGCGTGGCTGCGTGAACTTTGCAGGCACCATTGCCGCAATTTCAGTTTGTTCCTTTCGCGTCCCGGCGTAAAATCGCCTCGTGGCTGGAAGCCCTCGCAAGCCAGCATCAAAACACCAAGCCTCAAGCTTCAAACACGCCGCAGCCAGGACAGTTTGTGTTCACGGCGGTCAGCAATCAATCGTCGGCATTTATTCCCCTGCCGATCAGCCAGACTGCCGCCCGGCTGAACGATGGCAGTTTTACTCCTGCAACCCAAGGTGCCGAAGCATTTCGCGCCAGCGCAGACGATCCCCGGTGTTCATTTCGAGCAGCCAGACCGTAGTGCGCCCCATCGGCGATTTGCCGACGATACGGGCAGCGTTGAAGGCAAAATGATCCGACCATTGTTCACTGCGAGGGTGGAACAGCGGCGTCACCTTGCCCGTGTCGGGATCAATGCTGCTAAGGTTAGGGCCTTTCTGGTAATTGCACTCCGGGCAGGCGAGCGCGAGATTCGCCGGGTCATCCGTGCCGCCATGCTGCCGGGCGATGATGTGTTCGATGTGAAAACGGAGGGCGGAAGCGGATTGCGGGAGACGGCAGTATTCGCAGCGTTGTCCGGCCCGCTGGCGCACGAGTTGGCTGATGGCGCTGTCCATTCAGGACGGCTTGGCGTGGGCGAGAAAGGCGTGCGCCTCCGCCTTGAACACACCGAGGAGGGTGTTGGCCCGGACGATGGATTCGAGATCAGCCTGTTCCGCCGGGGTCAACTGGCCTTCGGTGCGCTTGGCGGCAAGTTCGTCGTAGCGGTTCTGCGTCTCGGCGTCGGCCTGGACACCGGCGAGCGCGCGGGCGAGTTCAAGAGAAAAGTTTTGCGAGAGCGGTCGGAGGAGACGCTCCAGTGCGGTTGCCGGGCCGTTTGCCATGCGCGAAA
>JAYVCM010000294.1:0-5375 GCA_043749955.1 Limisphaerales bacterium
ATCGGACTGGATTTTGAACAGTGAAATTTAACGCAAAGACGCAAAGAATTTTTCAAACCTTGCGCCTTTGCCTCTTTGCGCCTTTGCGTTGATTTTTTAAGATTTATTTGTGACCACCGACGCCAAAATTCTTTCCGCCTTGCGCGCCAATCCCGGCGGCGTGTCGGGCGCGCAGCTTGCGGAGCAACTCGCCATCAGCCGCGCGGCCATCTGGTCGCGCATCGAGGAATTGCGCAAGGTCGGCTACAATGTCGAGGCCGGGCCGCACTTTGGATATCGGCTGGTCAGTTCGCCGGATGCGCTGCACGCGGATGACTTGCTCGCGCGTCTGGGCAAAACCAAAATCGTCGGGCGCGACATCCGCGTGTTTGAGGAAACGACGTCAACGAACGATGTGATTGAAAAGCTCGCGCGCGACGGCGTGAAGGAAGGTGTTGTCGTTTTTGCCGAATCACAAACTAAAGGCCGCGGACGGCTCGGCCGGAAATGGATGTCGCCGACACACAAGGGACTTTGGTTTTCCATTTTGTTGCGGCCCGATTTGCGGCCGCAAGAGACGACGATGTTGACGGTCGCCTCGGCCACGGCGCTGCGCCGCGCCATCAAAAACGTCACCGGCCTGTCGGCGGACATCAAGTGGCCGAATGATTTGCTGATCGGCGGGAAAAAAGTTGTGGGCATCCTCACCGAGTTGAGCGCGGAGGTGGACCGCGTGCGCCACATCATCCTCGGCATCGGCGTGGACGTGAACCAGGACGCGGATGAGTTTCCGGCGGAGTTGCGGAAGATCGCCACTTCGCTGAAAGTCGAGGCGGGCGAGCAAATTTCCCGCGCGGAACTGGCCGTGGAAATTTTGCACGAGCTGGACGCGGACTACGCGCGGATCTGCGGCGGCAAGTTTTCGCAGGTGGCGGACGAATGGGAGGCCGGCTGCGCGACCATCGGCAAAAATGTTTCGGTGCAGATGGGCGTGCAAAAAATTTGCGGCCGCGCCGAGGCACTGGACGACGACGGTGCGCTGCTCGTCCGCACGGAACACGGCCATCTGGAACGCGTCATCGGCGGCGATGTAACCGTTGAAAAATGAAAAAGGAAAAACTAAAAATTAAAAACACCGACTTGACGCCAGCGGGCGCGACGTGCCGCTTTGGTAGGGCGGCGCTGCCGCGCCGCCCCATTTTCCGTCAGAACCAGCGCAGCGCGGTTCTGACACGCGTGGCCGCCAGCCGCGTTGCGCTGGCTGGCGGGGATAATGGGGCAGAGCGGCAGCTCTGCCCTACCCGCGTTGTTGCTGGCGACCAGCGATATTCCGCCAGGCCGCTTTCATTTTTAATTGTCCCATGATCTTACTTTTTGACATCGGCAACACGCACACGCACATCGGGCTGGCGGATGGACAACGCGTGCGGAAACAGACGGATATTCCGACGCTCACCTGGTTCGGCGGCGGCGCGGCGGCGCTCGTGAAAAAATTTGCGGGCGCGGCGAAAATTGACGGCGCGGTTTTGTGCAGCGTCGTGCCGCGCGCCACGCCGCTCGTCAGAAAATTTGTGGCGCAGATTGGAACGCCGGTCACCGCTGGAGTTCAAGCTTCAGCTTGTTCGGCGGACACGCTGAAGCGTGAACTCCAACGGACCGGCGTTCCGCTGCTCGAACTCACGCCGAAAACATTGCGCGGCGTGGGCATTGATTATCCGAAGCCCGGCTCAATCGGCCCGGACCGGCTGGCGAACGCGGTCGCGGCGAAATTCCGTTTTGGCGCGCCGGTCGTCGTGGTGGATTTCGGCACGGCGGTCACGTTTGACGTGGTGAACGCAAAGGGAAATTACGTCGGCGGCATCATCGCGCCGGGGCTGGCGGCGATGACGGATTATCTGCACGAGAAAACGGCGCTGCTGCCGAAGATAAAAATCCGCGAGGTGAAATCCGTCGTCGGCAAAAGCACCGAACACGCGATGCTCGTCGGCGCGGTGCATGGCTATCGCGGATTGATTCGCGGGCTGCTCGTCGAACTGAAGCGCGAGTTAAAAACAAAAAAATTGCCGGTGGTGGCGACGGGCGGCTGCGCGAAACTGATCGCGGCGAAGCTGCCGGAAATTTCCGCTGTTGCGCCAGACTTGACGCTCGAAGGGTTGCGGCTCGTGTGGTCGGCGAAATAATTTATGGCCGACCGCAAAACTTTGTCACGGTTTGCAACGATGCCGGGAACCTCGCGAAGCGTCTGGACTGCGTGCGGTTTACCGCCGCTGTTGCGTGCCTGCGGCAAGCACACTGACCAATCGTCATTCTTCCCGACGGAAGTGTTTTCCCCGGCTCATTTCCTTGAGTTTTATTCGCTGCCATCGCGGTTAAAAGCGGCGCTGAAGCGACCGCAGTCCAGACGCTTCGCGAGGTTTCAGAACTATGCGGCTCGCGGGGCGTGTGGGAGTGCGACCAGTTTCAATTAATTTGTCATGCGCGACTTCGCCCCATTCCTGCCGGTGATTGGCGCGCTGCTGGCCATCGCCAGTTTGATCGCGGCGTTCCGGGCGGGACGGCGGCGGCGGCTGCTGGAGAATCTGCCGACTTCAAAAACTTCCGGTGTTTTCATCGGACTGGTGGAGTTGAAAGGCATGGCGGAATCCGCCGAACCGCTGACGAGTTTTCTCGCGGGCGCAGCCTGTGTCCAATACGCGTGGTCGGTGCAGGAACACTGGTCGCGCACGGTCACCGAAACGTCCACCGACAGCAAGGGCCACACCACCACGACCACGCGCCACGAAAGCGGCTGGACGACCGTGGCCGACGACAGCGAGAGGATCCCCTTTTATTTGCAGGACGACTGCGGCATGGTGCTGGTCCGGCCCGAAGGCGCAACCATCGAGCCGTTGAAAATTTTTGACGAGACTTGCACGCCGTTGAACCCGCTTTACTACGGCAAAGGCCCGGCGGGCGCGATTGGCAATTCTGATTTCCGCCGGCGTTTTCTGGAGAATGGAATTCCGTTGAAGACAAATCTTTTCATCGTCGGTCAGGCGCGCGAACGGCAGGACATCGTCGCGCCGGAAATCTCGGCGGATAAAAATGCGCCGCTGTTTCTCATCTCCACGCGCACGGAAGAACAGGTGAGTTCCGGCATGAGATGGGGCGCGCGCGGCTGGACATTTTTCGGCCTGCTCGCGGCGGTCGGCTTCACGGTCTGGCGCGATGCGGCGTTGAATGTTCAGCCTGATTCGCGGCTCGTGATTTATGCGGCGATTGCATTTGGCTATCTGTTCATCGGCCTGTGCGCGTGGGTGTGGATGATCTTCAACTGCCTCGTGGACGTTCGCCAGCGGGTGCGGGCGGCGTGGGCGCTGGTGGACATCCAGTTGAAACGCCGCTTCGATTTGATTCCGAATCTCGTGAACTGCGTGAAAGGGTATCGCGATCACGAGCAGCAGTTGCAGACGGAACTCGCGGCGCTGCGAAACCAGTTGAGCGCCACGCCGCCGGGCGTCGCGGGACCGGATCACGGCGCGATGAGCAGCGTCGTCATCGGCATCGCCGAGCGTTATCCCGAACTCAAGGCGAATGATTCTTTTCTGGCGCTGCAAAAAACTTTGTCCGACACCGAGCAGCGCATCGCGCTCGCGCGAAGTTATTTCAACGACATCGCCACGCACTACAACACGCGGCTGGAGACCGTGCCGGAGAAATTCGTGGCCGCGCTCGGCGCGATGCAGCCGCAGCCGCTGATGGCGGCGAATGAGTTTGAGCGCGCGGCGGTGAAGGTGGATTTGACAACGAAGACATAGGTTCCGGAGCGCCCCCGGTTTGGAGTTCCGCCTTTAGGCGGCCCGGACGCAATGCCCGCGTGACCGCCTAAAGGCGGAACTCCAAACCCAGGGCACACCGCGCTCCGGCGGAGTGAATTCGCCTCGTTTTTTCCGGCAACGGCTTTAGACTGCGGACGCAATTCAATTTTTGAAATGAAAGCCATCTCACTTCCATCCGCGCTGTTCACGCTGAACCGCGAGCGTCTCGTCAAAAAACTTTTGCCGCGCTCGCTCGCCGTCCTGAACGCGAACGACATCATGCCCACGAACGCCGACGGCTCGATGGGCCATCTGCAGAACGCCGACCTGTTTTATCTGACCGGCATCCATCAGGAGGAGACGGTGCTGCTGCTCGCGCCGGATGCGTTCGATCCGGACCATCGCGAAATCCTTTTCGTGCGCCAGCCGAACGAACACCTCGCCATCTGGGAAGGCCACAAACATACCAAGGAAGCGGCCACAAAAATTTCCGGCATCAAGAACGTCAAGTGGCTCTCGGAGTTCCCGGTCATTTTCCGGCAGGTCATCTGCGAACTGGAAAACGTTTATCTCAACACCAATGAACACCAGCGCGCCGACGCGACGGTGGAGACGCGCGACACCCGTTTCGTCCGCGACTGCCAGAGAAATTTTCCGCTGCACCGTTATCATCGCCTCGCGCAGACCATGCACGAATTGCGCGTCGTAAAGTCACAACATGAAATTGACGCGATCCAAGCCGCGAGCGATTTGACGGGCAAAGGTTTCAAGCGCGTCGGCAAATTCTTGAAGCCCGGTGTGAATGAAACGGAAGTCGAGGCCGTGCTGGCGCATGAATTCATCCGGCACAAAGGCCAGTTCGCCTATCCGCCCATCATCGCGAGCGGCGCGAACAACAACATTTTGCATTACGGCCAGAACGATCAGGTTTGCAAAAAAGGCGATTTGCTTTTACTGGATGTCGCGGCGGGGCTGGGAAATTACATGAGCGATCTGACACGGACAATTCCGGTGAGCGGACGTTTTACGCGTCGGCAGAAGCAGGTTTACAACGCCGTGCTCCGCGTCTTCCGCGCGCAGGTCGCCGCGCTGGTTCCCGGCAAGACGACAAAAGATTTGCGCACCGAATGTGAAGAACGCACCGCCAAAGAGTGCGTTGACCTTGGCCTGCTGAAAATGTCAGAGATTAAAAAGCAGAAGCCCGACGAACCGGCGGTGAGAAAATTTTTCATGCACGGCGTGTCGCATCCCATCGGGCTGGATGTGCATGACGTGACCTACAATCATTTCAAGATCGAGCCGGGCTGGGTGCTGACGGTGGAGCCGGCGATTTATATTCCCAAAGAAGGCTTCGGCGTGCGCATCGAAAACACCGTGCTCGTCACCGAGAACGGGCAGCTTGATCTGATGGCGGGAATTCCAATTGAAGCTGATGAGATTGAAAGCCTGATGGACCGAGGGTAATTTTTTGAACAACAAAGACGCAAAGGCGCAAAGTGAGAACTAAATTTCTTCTTCGTGTCTTTGCGTCTTCGTTGTTAATCTTTCCCCATGTCCGAACAAGAAAAATTGCCCGAACGCAAAACCCTCGACGACCGC
>JAYVCM010000295.1:0-2573 GCA_043749955.1 Limisphaerales bacterium
CACCAGAGCCTGCTCTTGAGCGCGGTGGGCGTGGAAATCCTCGTGGCCATGGTGCTGCCGCGGCTGGGGCGCGACCTGTTCCTCGTCAACAGCATCATCTTTCTCATCATCTATTATTTCATTAAGCAGGGAACCGTGCCGGCCTTGAACGCCATGACGAACACGGAGCAAAATATTTTTTACCTGGTCGGCATCGGCTCGATCCTCACCAGCGGCTGGCTGGGCTTGAAGTTCAACCAGATCGCGACGGAATGGAAATCGGTTTTGATCATGGGGCTGATGTGGGCGGCGGCGGTGCTGGTTTATTTTTATGAACCGATCGCCGGCATGACCTGCCCGCCGATGCAATGGGGCTACCCCCGCACGGTCGAAGGTTTTTTCCACGCGTTGAGCCGCGGCCAATACGGCTCGGGCGAGGGCACGAATATTTTCCATGACCCGTCGCGGGCGTTGTTCCAGATGTGGTATCTGGTCAAGGGGCTTTCGGAATCCTTCAGCTGGGTCTATATGTTCATCGGCCTGCTGCCGTTCGTCTTCCTGGCCAAGATGCACAAGCGCGAACGCAACTGGCTCATCGGCGTCACGGCGATTTATCTGCACCTTTCGGTTTTGCTCGTGCTGGTCTTGAACGTCTCGCCGGACCGCTCGACCTCGGATCTGAACAAGGTTTTCTTCACCGCCTCCCATGCCTTGTTTGCGATGCTCATCGGCTACGGCCTGACCATCCTCGCGGCCTACATCGCGACGAGCTACGAGAAATTCCGCCGCTGGGGTTTGATCGGCGGCGTGGTGGCGCTGGTGCTGGCCATCTACTGCCTTGTGGATGCGACGGGCAAATTATTTTACGGCCCCGCCGGCGAGATCAGCCTCTTCCAGTTGCCGCACCACATCGCCATGGCTTTTGCCAAGGATCAATACGGCCTGCCGGTCATCTCCAACCTCATCCTCGTCGCGCTCCCGGTTATTTTCCTCATCGCGCTGCTGGTCTATCGCAAGCGCGGCCCGGTGTTGATCCTGCTCGGATTATTTCTGGTCACGCCGCTCTGCTCCGGCCTGTCGCACTGGTATAAATGCGAGCAGCGCAACCACTGGTTCGGCTACTGGTTCGGCCACGACATGTTCACGCCGCCGTTCACCGACCCGAAGGGCAAGTTGAGCTACGACAACGTCCAGCGCGCCGAGCTGATGAAAGATCCGGCCAAGGCGAAGCTCATCTATCCGGAGATGACGCGCGATGCGATCCTTTACGGCGGCACCGATCCCGGCCGCTTCTGCCCGACCTACATCATCTTCTGCGAAAGTTTTATTCCGCACCGCTGCCAGCCGGAGCAGGATCAGAAATTTGACCGCCGCGACGTGTATATCATCACGCAAAACGCGCTCGCCGACGGGACGTATCTGCAATACCTGCGTTCGCAATACAACCGGTCCAAGGAGATTGACCCGCCGTTTTTCAGCCGGTTTTTCCGCTACGTCGCCGCCATCGCCCTGGGCAAAAACAGCGCGGCGAATGTCATCATGGATGGCAAGGACAAGGGCAGCGGGGACACGGGCAACAAGCTGATCGAGGGCACCGTCAAGCTGCTTTACAACGTGCTGGACGTGCCGTTCACCAAGCTGGGCGCGAACATTGAAAAACGCCGCCGCGCCGAGGGCGTCTATCCGCCGGCCGAAATCTACATCCCGTCGCCCGAAGATTCGCAGGCCTGCTTCCAGGAATACGCGCGCCGCAAGCAGATCAACACGCCCGACGGCCGCATCGAGATTTCCGGCCAGGTGGACGTGATGAACATCAACGGCCTCCTGTGCAAGGTCATCTTTGACGCCTGCCCGACGAATGAATTTTTCATCGAGGAAAGTTTTCCGCTCGACTGGATGTATCCCTACGAAACCCCGTTCGGCGTCATCATGAAGATCAACCGCAACCCGGTGGGCGAACTCTCCGACGACGTGTTCCGGCTGGACCACGAATTCTGGAGCAAATACTCCGAGCGCCTCTGCGGCAACTGGATCACTTACGACACATCGGTTGACGAGATCGCCAAGTTCGTGGATCAAACGTATATCCATAACAACTACAAGGGCTACATCGGCTCCCGCGCGTTCGTCCGCGATGACGACGCGCAGAAGGCGTTCTCCAAGCTCCGCAGTTCGCAGGCGGGGATGTATTTCTGGCGCTGCTTCCCGCACAGCCCGCAAAATCCCGGCGGCTGTCCGCCGGAGTTCCTGCAAAAATCCGCCGCCGCCCAGGCCGCGCTCATCCGCGAGACGGACTTCGCCTTCAAGCAGGCGTTCGCCTTCTGCCCTTACAGCCCCGAGGCCGTCTTCCGCTACGTCAATTTCCTGATGCAGATCGGCCGCTTTGACGACGCCGTCACCGTGGTCGAGACCGACAAGAAACTGGACCCCTACAATGAGCAGTTGAACGGCACCATCCAGCAGATCAAGGGCATCCGCGATGCCAATGCCGGGCGCACCAAGGCGATTGGCGAGATTGACAAGATGGAAAAAATGGCCCGCACCAACCCCGCCAACATCGGCAACCTGATTTACCTCGGCGGAACTTACATGCA
>JAYVCM010000296.1:0-7095 GCA_043749955.1 Limisphaerales bacterium
CGAGCCGGCCGCGCTCTTGTCGTCCGTCTGCGTGTCAATGATGCCGGCGAAATTCGGGCCGGGCCGGTCGCCATAAGTCGGGCCGCGCGTGCCGGTGTAATGTGTCGTGCCGGTGCGTGCTTCCTCGATGATATGCCGGTCAATCACGTCCGACTTCGGAAAATTCGCGCCCACATCCGCCAGCACATTTGTGAACGCCTCGCGGGCGGTGTGCGTCTTCACATACGACGGAAACAATTCACTGTCCACGCGCACCTGTTTTTCGACGGCCGGGCCGTTCTGGAACGCGGCCCAGTTGTTCGTCTCGGCCACGAAACCTTCCAGCACATTGCCGGTCATGTAGTAACTTTCCGTGCCCCACGCGAGATTGATCGGATCCAGTTTGAGCAGCCATTTCACAAACGGATTCGGCGCATGCGGCTTGTAGTAATTGTTCACGTAGTTCAACGCCTTCACGCCGCCGTCCGTCGTGCGCGCCGTCCAGTTGTAAACCACGTTGTTGCGGATGTCCAGGTAGCCGGCGTATTTGCCGCCCTGCGTCAGGCCGCCGGCGAGACTCCAATTCCGGTCCGTGCAATGCGCGAGCAAGTTGTGATGATAGCTGCCGATGTTGCCGCTGATGGAAGCGGCAAACGCGTGCGTCTCCAGCTTGGTGCGGTCGCTGGCGCGATAGTGCGGGCCATGGTGCAGCGCCTCGGCGACGAGACTGCGCTGGAAGGTGATGTTCTTGGCCCCGCGCGAACTGGTGCCTTCGTCGCTGCTCCAACTGATGCTGCAATGATCCATGATGCAGTTGTCGCAACTGCCGAGGCCCGCGCCATCCATCGCCTTCTGCGCCGCATCACCGACCCGGAAACGCATATAGCGGATGATGACATCGTGCGCGCCGTAAGCGCCCGCGCCGTAATCCGCCAGACAAATGCCGTCGCCCGGCGCCGTTTGTCCGGCGATCGTGCAATAGGGTTTGGAGACGGCGCACGGACGTTTCAAATGGATGAGGCCGGAGACGCGAAAGACAATCGTGCGCGGGCCGTCAGACTCAACCGCCGCGCGAAAACTTCCGAGAATGACCGCCTCACCTTTGGTCAGATCATAGTCTGCCAGACTGGTCACTTCGATGACCCGCCCGCCGCGACCACCGCGCGCGAAACGCCCGTAGCCTTCCGCCGTCGGAAAGGCAATCGTGCGAACGCGAAAGCGCCAGACCTCGCCGCGCGTGGTTTTTTTGGAAACGTCCACTTCATCCACGCGCCAGAAATAATTTTGCATCGGATCAAGCACGGGCAGCGCGTAGCTCGCCGGGATCAGATTACCTTTGAATTCGGGCGACGAGGGCGTCGCCGCCGCGACGGCATTTGAATCCGTTCCAAAATAAATTTGATGCGACACCGCGCCCACCGCAGGCGTCCACGTCAAAGCGGACTCATTCAGCCAATGCTCGTCGTCATTCGCGGGCGACGGCTTGATGGCCTGCTGGTGCGGGTCAACTGAATCAATCTCAAAACCGTTGAGGATGAGGCTCTGGTTCGCACCCGATTTTTCCGGTTGAAAATGGAGGACAACATCTTTTCCAGCCACCGCTTCCACTTCCAGAAACGTGCTGGCGACTTCGTAATCATTGGTGGCGCGCTTCGTGGGCGACATTTTTTTTAGCTTCACCCCGCCGCCGACCAGCACATCAAACTTCGCCGGCTCCAGGTCGCGCACTTCATTGTGATAGGTGACGACGGTGTGTTTGCCGGGCGCCAGCCCGCGGATGACCATCTCCAAACCGCCGCCGTTGGTGGAATTTTTCGTGACCACGCCGTCCGCCGCCATGGTTGCGCCGTAGTCCAGCAGTCCCTTGAACAGGATGGGGGCGAGCGTTTCATTCGTGGCCACGCGGAACGTGACGGTGACCGCGCCAAACGTCTGCGCGCCGGAACTGCCCTCGTGCCACGCCCAGTTTTCCCAGTGCGGGGTGAGGAAATCCTTGCGGTTGTCCGGCGGGTTCAAATCCACCTTCAATTCCGCCGCACTGGCGGCGGCGGCCGCCGACAAAAGGGCGGCCACGGTTTTAGCCAGGATGATAGGTTTCATGGTTGAACGTAAAGACGCGCAGCGCGGCGAATGGTTATGAAATTCAAAATTTATTTTGGATGGATGTGACCAATAAAAAAGCCGGGGCCAAGTGTGAACTCAACCCCGGCTTCTGAATTGTCCAGCTATGAGCTTACGGGAATATCAGCCGGTAGAACACGCAGTTGGCGCCGTTGATGACGTTGGTGATCGTCAGCGTGGTGTTCGTCCAGGAACCCTGCACGCCGCTCCAGTTGGTGCTTAAACCGATGGTCAGCGGGTTGACTTGCGTCTGCAGGCGCCAGCCGAGGTTGTCTGCCGGCCAGTCAAACTGGGCAACAATGTTGCTGCCACCCAGCAGCGTGAAGCTATTGGTCAATGTGGGGACGCTGGATGCACTGACGACACCAATAACACCGCTATTGCCCGACATATTCGGCACCCAGAGATGACTTAGATCCCACGACAATCCCGCCCCGGGGGTTGCTGGGCTGATGATGGGAAATGTGTTGGTGGACGTGCCGGTGTTATAAGGTGCGATTCCCGGTGATAACACATTGTCAAATATCTGGAAGGTTTGACCCGCGCTGAACGGAGTTGCGCTGGTATTGGTAATTAACAGGGTGCATCCAGTCTGGGTTTGCTGGGACGAACTGAGGCCGAAGCTCAAGTGAGCGGCAGCCAACACTGTTTTCGCTGCAGTTCCTGCGTTAATCTTGATGAGGGTCGTGGAGTTTGCAGTAAGCAAGGCCGCACCAGGGAAAAGGCCGACGCCATCGCTCTGGATAGTGGTTGTTCCGATGCCATCGCCACCCGGAATCAACACCCCACCCGCGCCCAAGGTTAAAGATGTCAGCGTAGAAAGGGCGGATCCTCCCAAGTCTTTAAACGTGCCGTTGACAAAGAGAATATCGCCGTTGATGGCTCCACCGTTGATTAAGGTGCCACCGCTTGCGACTTGCGGCGACCCCGAGGAGCCCGTGCCAATATTGTTCAAGGTGCCAAGGCTGGTGTTAACGAGCAGGCCGTTGGTGGCAACAGAAAACGCGTTGGCCACTGTTCCGGAGTTGGTCACGATGCCACCCGCCTGAACTGTCAGGGTGCCGGCAATCCCGCCGGCAGCAGTTGCAGTTCCGGCGCAGATGAGACCGCCGCCAATGGTGCCGCTGTAGTTCATGACCGCGCCCGCAGCAACGTTTACATTGCCCACCGAGCCAGGACTGAAGCCGGTCAAAACACCTTGGTTGAGATTGACGCCCAAGGTGGTATTACCATCCACCTCAAGGGTGCCCACGCCATACTTGTTAAGTGCAGGGCCGCCGGCAATCTGGTTGGGACCATTCAAGAACGTGTATAATAACGTGCTGTTGGTCATGTTAACCGCCGTCGGGGTCAGGACGGTCGCTCCGGCTAGGTTGATATTCGTGGCCACTCCCGGAGTATTATCAAAGGCGACATAATCCGGATTGTCGTAATTGGTCAAGATTCCGGTAGCCTGATCCAGCCAGTTCTTGGTGGTATAATCCCAGTCGGCTGTGCCCGTCACGTTAGTCCCACGCCACACCAGATGACTGGCGGCACGGTTGATGATATGGATGTTTATAGTATTGCTGGGACTATTGCCCAGCGTCCCGCTCAAGCCAGATCCCGCCGGCATGACCACCCCGCCGTCAAAGGACGCACTGGTTAAGGCAGGAGATCCAGAGGCATTTCCGGCGATCAACGCCACATCCGCCGGATAAGAGAGATTCGCAACGGCGCCGATAATCAGCTTGTTGCCGGTGCCCGTGGCGGTCAGGTTGGTTACATAAACCAGCGGATTCGTTGCCGTCAATCCATTGATAAAGAGTGTCAGCGAATTGTTTCCGACGGTAAAATTTAGAAGCCCCAAGGCTCCATTGGGCGAGGCGTCCGCCAGGCGATTGGAAACAATCAAACTGGCCCCGCCGTTCAAATTGATGGCATTGCCAGTCGAAGCCTTGGTGGTGCCACCAACCGTGATGTTACTGGCCATCACCGTGCCGCCCGGGCCGAGGTTGATCACGCCCTTGGTGCTGGCCGGCAGCGAAGGATCACCAATGCTGGCAGTGGTGTAACCAAGCGCCAGGGTGCCGTTGACTTTGAACACCGCCGCGTTGGTTACCGTCAAGGTCGCCGTGCAGGAATTTTGGTTGGTCTGGTTGCCGGATGATTGATAGCCGATGAAGGCCGAATTTGCATCAAAGGTGCCAGCGGTCATGCCCATGGATGACTGAGAAACACCGCCGCCCGTCGTGTAACCGCGGTCTAGGGACATGTAGAAACGGTCAACCAGGATGTCAACAGTGCTGCGCGAGAAATCAACGCCGAAACCGGTGTTGCCGCATTTTGTATTGTTGCCCAACAGGGGCTGCGTGGACGAACCAGCCGCGTCACCCAAAGCAATGACGGACATGCGCCCGCCATTGGTATTGCGGAAGAGGGCGAAAGAATTCGAGGTTGTAAAATTCAAGACTCCACCCAACGACGCGTAACCAGCCACGCATAAACCATCCATTAAAAACGAGTTGGTCAAACCCATGCTCACGCCATAGTTGCCGGAACTGCCGCCGGTGGTTTCGTTGCGGCCAATCTCCATCGCATAAGAGCGGGAAAGCGAGTTGGTGTAATTAAACGGATCCACATAAACGGCGCGCACGGAATTCGTCATGGCCATCTTCCAGTTCGGCAGGCATTTTGAGGGGCGCGATCCGCCGAATGTGGTGCCGGGGGTATAAAGATTGGTGATGAAGTGATTGTAATTCGGATAAGCCAGAATGTCGCCGATGGCGACTTCATTCACGTTGAGCCGTAGATTGCCCAATCCAGACATATCAAGAATACTATTTGGAATACTCCCCTGCCCATCAATTAGGATTGAAAAGTTGGAGTTTTCGTTCGTTTGAATCAGCGTTCCATTAGTGCCATAAATCGTCACAGTCGGCCTCGTCCCCGCTGCCACCGTTACATAGGAATAATCGCGCAGCATGCTAAATCCACCTGTCCCCTTGATTGCCAGATTTATATTATCTTTGATGTAAAGATTCTGGAAATTGGTGGCCGGCGAGCCTAACAAATTGGTCGTGCCAAAACGCAACGAGGAAATCGTCGTGGAAACATCAACTACGCTATTCGTCAAAAAGAACGCGCCAGCCAGCAAGCTATTGGTCTGGGCACCGGCATCCAGAAACACGACATTATCACTCGCACCCGGCGAAGCACCTCCCAGCCATTTGGACGAATCCGACCAGTTGCCGGCTCCGTTCGCAGCCGCATTGGCGCTGCCGTTCCATATTTTCCCGATTTCCAACATCAGCGGAAAATAACCATTCGTCACGCCGCCCGTCAGAACAATGCCCAAAGTGGAAAGGCCGCCGCTTTGAGTGCCGTTAAACACCAGTTTCACCACCAGATTGGTGGTCTTGCTGGCGCTGTTTGTATTTATGACGATGGGTATGTCGGTGACTTGATTACCCGAACTATCAACAAGAGTTGCCGTGACCCCTGAAGGCGCGCCGACAATGGTGGGAAACACATCGCCTATCACCCAGTTGGCTACCGCTGAACCATCAATCGCCGAGGCGCCATTGGTGCCCACCCTCATCAGGTTATTAGTCAAAACGACTGTGCCGCTGAATCCAGTCAGCGCCTCGTAGCGAACTTGAAATGGCTTGATGGTCGTTTGCGCCTGTGCCGACGGGGACAGCAGGCTCATGGCGAGCAAGGCTGCACCTGCCATCATTGACTTCCGCCAAAGGCCTGACACGTTCGCGCACTCAAAGCGCATGGAACATTTATTTAGTGCTGATACTGTTTTTTTCATAAGTTGATAACTCCGTTTGATTCTATTGGGTTGGGGCTGGGAAATAATTAAGGTTTCGTTGTGGGGAAAGCGTTCGTTTATCAATGGTATGGCATCCGATCCTCGAGCCATTCGTAATCTAAATTGACGCCAAGATTTGGCACCGTCCATGGCGCACCAGCCAACCAGTTCTGTAAAACAACCGGCTGGACAGTCGAATAAAGTCCGCTTCGCACCAGCCATTTATGAATCTCGGAATGGCCGTCGGCGAAAGAAAAACTGCCGGCACCGTTATGGTAGCTGGCCGGCAAATCACGCCAATGCTCATTCCCCTTCGCATACCCGGGATCCAGCATGAACTGCAAGTCTTGAATGCTGTCGGCGTGTTCATCCAGGAAAACAAAAATATTGGCCGGGCCAGGAGATCCCAAATCATTGGCCTTGTTTGCCGTAAAATAGGTTTTGCCATTGGCGTTTTGAAAAGTCGGCTTGCCTGTAAGCGCGCCGTCCATGGCAACACTCCGAGTCCGGGCGCCGGGATTCACACTGGACTGATAATTGTCACCCGGACACTTATACACGCCAACCGATTTAATATAATTAGCCATCAATGGCGTGGGGCCTACCAGTCCTAGTTCGTCAATGTTTTTTGTGCTTGCTGTCCAGTCCATGACATTGAGACTCGAATCTATCGCCGACGCAATGCTCATGAGTTTGTCCTGACTGTCGCCTTGATACATGATCCAGCCCAGCGTCAACTGTTTCGTATTGCTCAAACATTTAATCCCCTGCGCTTTCAACTTGGCCTTGCTCAACGCCGGCAGCAGCATCGCCGCGAGGATGGCGATGATGGCGATGACCACGAGCAGTTCAATCAGGGTGAAGCCGGCGGCAGTCCGGCGGACGGAACGGGATGACATGGCATTGAGGCGCATTTGTTTCAAAATTGGTATTGGCAGAAGCTATCACAGCCGCCCGTGAAATGATAATACGAAAAGCAGCAATTCATTTACGAATAGTGCCAATGACCGGGGAACCCCGGCCGCCGCGCGCACCCGCCGCGAGGCCGTCACGACAGCGAAAATCATCCATTCCTAAAAAACGTTCGTGTCATTTCTCGGGTTCCGTGGTTCACTGAAAAAAATCCATGAAAACTTTTCTCGCCGCTTTTTTCCTCGCCGGGCTGACGGCCGTCGCCGGCGTGACGCCCGTGGATC
>JAYVCM010000297.1:0-5375 GCA_043749955.1 Limisphaerales bacterium
TATTGGCGGGCTGGGCCGCGTGTTCACGGAGATTTACGACATCGAAGCGCATCGCGCGCACCGGTCGCATACTAATTTGCAGTTGAACGAGGCGCTGCAGTTGATCGTGCTGGAAAAGGGCGCGGCGGAAAATATGAAGCTGGGCGGCGGAAAAATTTTCGTCATCACGGCGGGCATGATGAGCGAGAACACGGCGGCGCACGATCTGGCGAAGCGGATGATCGGCGACGAACGGCAGAGCATTTTCTTCGTGGGCTACGCGGACCCGGATTCACCGGCGGGAAGATTGAAGGCGGCGAAGCCGGGCGAGACGTTTGTGTTCAGTCCGAGCGCGGGGCCGGTGACGAAGCATTGCGACATGCAGGATTTTGATCTGACGGCGCACGCGAACCGGGAGGATCTGCTGGAGCTGGTCGGGCAGGTGTCGCCGCGCGCGGTGCTGCTGGGCCACGGCGACGCGGCGGCGCGGGCGTGGTTCGAACAAGCCATCAACGAGCGCTGGCCGAAGATCAAAGTCATCCAGCCGCAGCCGGGAAAAATGGTGACGGCCTGATTTTTATTTCGAGGCCGCCGCCGATTCAAAAACAAAAACCGCCGGAAGAAAAAAATCTTCCGGCGGTTTTTTTGCGGGCGGAATTTCAGTGGCCGCTGACGACGTTGGCGAGGTTGAAGATGGGCAGGAACATGCAGATGACCATGCCGCCGATGATGACGCCGAGGAACACGATGAGGAGCGGTTCGATGAGGGACATGAGGCCGGAGAGGGTGGAATCAATTTCCTCGTCGAGGAAGTTGGCGACGCGTTCGAGCATGGTGTCAATGTTGCCGGTCTGTTCGCCGGCGCTCAACATGCGGATGATCATGCTGGGGAACACGGGGTGTTTGCCGAGGGCGGCGGAGATGCCTTCGCCGCGTTCGATGTCAATGGCGGTGGTCTTGATGGCTTTTTCCATGACAGTGTTGCCGACGGTCTGCGAAACGATCTGCAGCACTTCCAGGATCGGCACGCCGCTGCGGACGAGCGAGGCGAGCGTGCGGGTGAAGCGGGCGAGACAAATCTTGTGGGCGATGGGGCCGAAGATGGGGAGCTTGATGCGCTGCTTGTCCCAGAATTCGCGCCCCGGCTTGGTCTTGATGTAATAGAGCCACCCCCAGACCCCCGCGCCGGCGAGGAGGATGATCACAATCAAGTAGTGCTTCAGGATGTCGCTCAAGCCGATCATCAGCTCCGTCGGCGCGGGCAGCTTGGCGCCGAAGCCGGAATAAATTTCCTTGAACGTGGGGACGACGCGCACCAGCAGGAAGACGGTGATGACGATGGCCACCACGGTCACGACGGAGGGATACATCAGGGCCGTCTTCACTTTTTTACGGAGGCGCTCGGTGTTTTCCAGATAGGTCGCCAGGCGCGCCATGATTTCCGCGAGCAGGCCGCCCTTTTCCCCGGCGCCGACCATGGCGACGTAGAGCCGGTTGAACGCCTTGGGGTGCCGCGAGATCGCCTCGGAAAAACTTTCGCCGCTTTCGACGCGCGTGGTGATGTCGCGGATGGTGTCGCGCATGATTTTGTTGGGCGTCTGCTCGGCCAGCGCCTGCAGCGCCTGCACGATGGCGATGCCCGCGTCAATCATGGTGGCGAGCTGGCGGGTGAAAACGACGAGGTCGTTCAGCGCCACCTTGCCGCCCTTGGATTGTCCGCGCTTGGAAATCTTTTCCCGGATCTCGACGACGAGCAGGTTGCGGTTGAGCAGCGCGGCGATGGCGGCCTGCTCCGAGTTGGCCTCGACGGTGTTGCGGATCTCGCGGCCCGAGGCCGTCTCCCTGGCGGTGTAAGCAAATATAGGCATAGCGGTTGGACGTGAATAGTTCATGGCTGGAAAATTGCAAGCGCAATTCATCCGGCCGGAAACAAATTAGCACGAACTATTCCATATCGGCCGGCCGCGCCAACCGCCGTAATAATGTTTTTATCCCGCCCGCCACTGCCCCATTTTGTGGCGGGCGGCGGACAGTCGGACGGTGAATTGTGGAAACGCAGCTTGCAATCCGCTTTGAACCAGTTGTTTGAGGGCTGAAATTTACTGAAAAAATATGTTGTCATTTTTTTGGGATTTCCATAAGTTTGACAGCAAGAGCACCGCAGGGTGCAGGGGCAAACTGTTTTTGCTCCCTTAATAACAGACAATAAACAACAACAAACAACATCGGAGGAACAGATGAAGTTTAATAAATGGACATTGGGTCTCGCAGCGGTCGGGGTGGTCAGTCTCACCTCGGCGGTCCGCGCAGACGAATCGAAGATGAGCCAGGTGCAAACCGCGCTCTCCAACACCACCATCAGCGGCTATGTGGACGTATCCGCGCAATGGAACATCGAAAACCAAAATACCTACAACGCCAACGGCGCGGGTATTGGCGCCCCGCCTTATGCTTACGGCGGTCTCGCCAAAGCCGACGGGTTCAATCTGAACAGCGTTGATCTCGCCATTGACCGTCCCCAGGACGAAAGCTCATGGGCGGCTGGTTATCATGTCGAACTCCAGCTCGGCCCGGATAATCCGGCCAGCTTTGCCATCCGTCAGGCCTACATCACCCTCCGCACTCCGGTCGGCAATGGCATTGACTGGAAGGTCGGTGTGTTCGACACCATCATCGGTTACGAATCCACCACGGACGGATCCAACCCGAACCACACCCGCTCCTACGGCTACTCCATTGAACCGACCACCCACACGGGCGTGTTGGCCACCTATAAGGCGTTTGATTGGTTGACGCTTCAGGCGGGTGTCGCCAACAGCTCGAATGTTGGCACCTTTACCGCCCCGATCAATGGCCGCGAAACTTACGAATCACAGAAAACGTTCATGGGTGCCATCGGTTTGACCGCTCCGGAAAGCTGGGGCTGGGCCAAAGGCGGTGCTTTGAACTTTGGTATCATCCACGCTTTGGATGGCAGCCCTTATGTCAGTGGTGCTGGCACCCGCGACAACTTATACGCGGGCATCACAATTCCGACGCCTTGGGACAAGCTCAAGATCGGCGCCTCGTTTGACGCCTTGGTCTGGGGCAACTCAACGGCGGTGGTGAATCCGAGCGACGACTACTCCTACGCGGCGGCTGTCTATGCCACTGTTCAGGCGACCGAAAAACTGTCGTTCAGCGCGCGTGGCGAATACTTCGTTGATGGGGCGAGCAACCTCGGCCTTTATTCTGGAGCCGTGTTTCCGTCCTACGCTCCGCAGGTCACAGTCGAAGCCATCACGTTCACGGCGCAATACAACCTCTGGGCCAATGTGCTTAGCCGGCTGGAATTCCGCTGGGATCACGTTGAAAGCGGCACTCCGTTTGGTGCCAACGCCGGCGTGACCGGTGACCCGAACCATGGCGACTCCTTCATTCTCGCCGCGAACCTGATCTATCAATTCTAATCTGACGGGATCATCCCCTTTCCGGGCCGGCTGGCAAGGGGATGGTTCCAATTAAAAAACCAAAATCTAAAACAATATGAAAAAAATTAAATCAATCCTGGCACTGGTCGCAGCTCTTGCTGTCACGGCCGGTGTGGCCCAGGCGGTGACGCCCGTCACCTTCTCGTTGACCGCTTACATTGACTTCCACTTCAGTGGCAGTAGCGGGGGCGGCAACGTGATTCAGGCAATCAGCGTCAACAATGCGCAGTTGCTCCAAAAAATCGGCAAGGCGCTGAACGCAAACCTGACGACCGCCAAGCTGTGTGTGAACACCAACGGCGCTTTGCTCGTCACCGACGCCGCCGGAAACACCCTCTATAACTTGTCGGACGGGGCCGGCAGCAACTGGGTCACGAGCATCGTCGGGGGTGTAAACCACGCCGTCATCACCAACTCCACCGCCGGTTATGCTTATGTGGACGGTGACTTTGACAATGAGTTCGTGTTCTGGGATCCGATCTTTACGGGAACGCAAACCATCAACTATACAAATGATACTATTGTAACAAACATTGATGGTTCCTTGGCGTTCAACGTGAAGGGCCATGCGCTTGGCGGATACTTCAAGATCTTTATCGGCTATGAAAAGCATCAGGTCAGCAGCTTGAACCCCGGTTTCCTGGTTGACGTCCCCAATTCCATTGTGTATGACGAACTGGAAATTTCCGACGGTTCGGCGGCGACGTTTGCCTGCTCGCTGGCGGACGGCGTTTACAAGCAGAGCTTCCTGATCATCGCCGCCGGCAAATACAACAGCTCGGTGTTTGGCAAAGGCGTCTTGTTCGGCACGGCCAGCCTTTCCGGCACCCAGGTCGGCGGCGAAACCTTCCTCGATCCATTTAACCTGGACAGTGATGATGACGATTTTGGAAATTACGACACGTTCTTCAATGACTAATTGACAAATTTTAAATTCCACCAAATAAAAAAAAATATGAAATCTATTAAATTTGTTGCGGGTCTGGTCGCCGGAGTTGCGGTGCTGGGAGCGGTTTCCGCCCACGCCGCCGCCGAGGCCGCCCCGCTGAACATCAGCATCACCACCTACGTGCAGACCAAGACCACCAATGCGGCCGGGGTCATCACCTACACCAGCACGACCGTCACCATCAAGAGCGCGGATCTGGTTTCCAAGCTGGGAACCAGTCTGGGCACCACGGTGCCGGCCGGGTCCATGCTGGGATTCAGCCTCATCAACGATGACGCGAACGACGTTTTTGCGGGCGATGTGGTCATCATGAGTCCGGCTGGCATCATCCTTTGGAACGTGAGTAACTTTGGCAATGACACGGGTCATTCCCGAATCTACTTTGGTTTCAGTGAAGATGTCCGCCAGCGGTCCTCTGCGTATAGCGGAAAGGTGCCGCAACCTCGCAACCAGTTTGGCCAGCAGATCAGCCAGACCTACAGCGGCAGAGGGCGTGGTAACTTATACTTCAACATCTATGCCAACCCGACGGAAGCAGTTGATGCCCGCGTTGGCTGTTACGGCGAATTCTTTGATGATGTCGGCAGCGACCAGTATGTGAGAGGCAATTATGGCAGCAACCTCACCACTGGCGGTGTCAACTTCTCCGGCGGCGGAGAATTTGAAAGCTACGGCCTGGATTTTGACCACATTCAACCGGCCAGCTTGAGCGCTTCCGCCGCGGTGGCCAATGTTCCGTCGGATATTTTCTTCGACATCTTCTGATCTGGTTTGATCATCAACAGCCCGGTGCGGAAATTTCCGCACCGGGTTTTTTATTTATACGGAGCGCGGCGTGAACGCCTTGTCATTACCCACATCTCGCCGAAGTCCCGAGAGCAATCCCAAAGGGATTGTGTCCTCCAGCCCAGCAACGGTGTTCAGTGTGCAAGGGAAAACTTTGGATTTTTGAGCAAATGATTCATCAAGACGATCAG
>JAYVCM010000298.1:0-3311 GCA_043749955.1 Limisphaerales bacterium
TCTCTGAATTTTTTTGGAAAGGGAGACTGGCGCGACGCCTGTCCTACGGCCTTGGCCATCGTGGGCGAGCCGACAAAATGCCGCGTGGTCACGGCGCACAAAGGGAGCTTGTGGCTGCAGCTCGAAACGCGCGGCCGGGCGGCGCACGGGGCCACGCCGCAGCTCGGCAAAAACGCGGTTCACGAAATGGCGCGCGTGGTCGAAGTTTTGGAGACGGAATACGCGGCGCAGTTGCGGCGGCGGAAACACCGGCTGCTCGGCGCGGCCACGGTGAACGTCGGCACCATTTGCGGCGGCACGCAGCCGAACATCGTGCCGGACGGTTGCGCGATTTCGATTGATCGCCGCACGCTGCCGGGCGAGACGGAGGCGGGCGTCCGCCGCGAAATCACCGCATTATTACAGGCGAAAAAGCTGTCCGCGAAAATCTCCAGCGCCAAGCTCGCGCCGGCGCTGCCGCTGGAGACTAATTTCAAACTGCCGCTCGTCCAGCAATTTTTTCGGAGCGCGGGCCAGTCGAAACCGGCGGGCGTGGATTATTTTTGCGACGCGGCGGTGTTGTCGGCGGCGGGAATTCCGAGCGTGGTGTTCGGGCCGGGCGACATCGCGCAGGCGCACACGGCGGACGAGTGGATTTCGCTGGCGCAGCTTGAACGCGGGAAGGATCTGCTGGTCAGATTTTTCAAGTCGCTGCCGTAAATAATTTCGTCCTCGCCCTCGCAATCGAATTTCGGGAGGACGAGAACGAGGACGAACAAAACATTTAAAAAAAATCATGAGCGCAGAAAAAGTTGAAACGATTCCGACGATTGACCACAAGCCGCACGCGGCGTTTTTCCGCCAGAGCGGCTGGCTGATGGTCGCCGCCATCGCGGGCGGGGCGCTGACGTGGGGCGTGCATTTCCTGAACAAGGCCATCCCGGCGGCGGAATACTCGGCGTTCGGTGTGCTGCTGATGGTGGTGGCGTGCCTGCCGACGATGCCGTTGCAGATGGTGTTCGCGCAGCAGTCGGCGCTGGCGCTGGCGACGGGCCGCGAGCGGCAACTGGCGAGCCTCATCCGGCTGACGTGGTTGTGGACGTTCATCGCGTGGGCGCTGGGCGCGGCGGTGGTGTTTGTGTTCCGCAAACAGATCGTCGCGGGCTGGCATCTGCCAAACGAACTCGGTCTGTGGGTGACGCTGGTGCTGCTGCTGGTGTCGCTATGGGCGCCGCTGTTCGGCGGCCTGCTCCAGGGCCGGCAGGATTTTTTCTGGATGGGCTGGGCGTCCATCCTCGGTGGCGGCGCGCGTTTGATCGGGGCGGTTTTTTTGGTGATGGCGCTGGGCCTGGGCGCGGCGGGCATGATGGCCGGGGCTTTCATCGGCATCGCGCTGGGGACGTTGATCGCCATCTGGCGGACGCGGGATTTGTGGTGCATCCCGGCGGAACCGTTTCACGGAAAAAGCGTGCTGCGACAGGTGCTGCCGCTGCTGTTCGGTTTCGGCGCGTGCCAGTTCATGTTCACTTCGGACACGATGTTTGCGACGAGTTTTTTTAACGGCGAACAGATGAAGCCGTATGTCGTGGCCGGGACGCTGTCGCGCGCGCTGCTGTGGCTGGTGATGCCGATGGCGTCGGTGATGTTTCCGAAGCTGGTGCAAAGCCGGGTGAAGGCGGAGAAAACCAATCTGTTCGGGCTGGTGGTGCTGGGCACGGCGGTGCTGTCGGTCTGCGGCGCGCTGGGCCTGTGGCTGGTCGGGCCGTGGGTGGTGCGGTTCGTGGCCCACGCGGGTGACGTGGCGGGCACGATGGCGCTCATCCCGTGGTATGCCGGCGCGATGGTGCCGCTGGCGCTGGCCAACGTGCTGGTGAACGACCTGCTGGCGCGCTCGCGTTTCGGCGTGGTGCCGTTCATGGTGTTGCTGGCGGTGGCCTATGGCCTCACGCTGCCGTGGATGCTGAACCATTATCCGGGCCGGATCGAAGTGGTGCTGCAGACGCTCGGCGCGTTCAACCTCCTGCTGTTCGGCGTCTGCGCCCTGTTCACCTGGGGCGTGTCGGGGAAAGAGAAGATGGAAGATAGAGGATAGAGGATGGAGGATGGAGGATGGAGGATGGCCGGAAATTCTTTTCCATCCTCCATCCGCTATCCTCCATCCTCATCTTTTTTTCCGCTCTGCGGCCAGCGGGGCGGGGGCGCGCAGTTTTTTGTAGAGGAATGTTTCCAGCGGGCGCAGCGGGCGCAGCAGCCCGCGGAACGGCGAATACACCACCCGCAGCCGGATCACCGAGAGCAGCATCGTCAGGGACGCGCGGAACAGCGAGGACGTGACCTTGGAGCCGACCTTGTCCGTCCATTCCATCGGCACCTCCAGCACGCGGCAGCCGGCGTGTTTCATGGCCACCAGCAGGTTCACATCGAACGCCAGGTCGGCGATGCGCAGTTCGCCCTGGATTTTTTCCGCCGCCGCGCGCCGCATCAGCTTGCACGGGCATTGCGTGTCCTTGATGTGCATGCGGAACAGACATTCCACCACGAAATGAAAACAGCGGCTGACGAACCGCCGGAATTTGGGCTGCGCCTGCAGCAGCACGCTGCCCGGCAGCCAGCGCGAGCCGACCACGCAGTCCGCCTCCGCCAGCCGCGGCAGCAGCTTGAGCACCGCGGGCGGGGCCGTCGCGCCGTCGGCGTCCACATAGCCGATGAGGTCCGCGTGCATGGCGAGCTTGAGGCCCTCGATGAGCGCGCCGCCCTTGCCGATGGGCGCGGGAAAATCCAGAAAGCTCACCGCCGGAAAATCTTTCGCCACGCGCTGCACGGCCCCGAGCGTGTTGTCGCGGCAGCCGTTGAGGACGACGACGATCTGGAAGGGGCCGGCATAATTGCGCCCGAAAAAATCCGCGTAGTCGCGCAGCACCGGTTCGATGCGCGCTTCTTCGTTGTAAGCCGGGATGAGGAGCAGCAGGCTGGGTTCAGGCACGCGGATTCAGTAGCAGATTTTTTTACGGACGGCAATCTTGGGAAACGCTGCGGAAAACTTTTAACGCAAAGGCGCAAAGATGCAAAGGCGCAGGGATTTTAAAAACCTTTGCTGTCAGTTTGGAAAATCACCATTCGGTGGGCGCAAACTGGCAGCTGCTTTCCTCCGGGTTTTGCTGCATCACTTTGCGTCTTGGCCTCTTTGCGCCTTTGCGTTGAATTCCGGCTTACTTTTTAACCTTCCGATGCGCCTGCGCCAGCGACTGCGCCACCATGTCCTCCAATGTGGCGAGGTAGGTCAGCTCAACTTTCAGTTCCACGGCGGCCTCCTTGCTGGCGGCGGCGGCCGG
>JAYVCM010000299.1:0-10250 GCA_043749955.1 Limisphaerales bacterium
ATACCAAACCACCATGCTCTACTTCGTCGCTGGCAAATTAGAAATCCCTTACTATGCCTGACGCCACTTACGACCCACTACAAACGTCGAGGAACCACCTTAATTCATTCATTTTTTTCCTTTGGTTATTTTGAATCGCCGTTGGGATTCAACCAGCAACGTCTAGCGGTTGCAAGCATGGTTTTACACTGTCAAGCCCGTCTCGCCGTTTCTGTCCATCATTCTCTGGCAGCGCGGCTGCACCAGCAACGGCCGGCCGTGTCGCTGGACCCCATAAAACCAAGACAGAATCATTGATGGCAGAATCATCGGGGCCGAATCGTCGGGGCCGGATCATTCTGCCAGCCATCATTCTGTCAACCGCTGAATTGAACCATGGCTTGCGAAGTCGCGAAGCGTCTGGACTGCGGTGGCTTGAGCACCGCTTTTAGAACGCACGAACCTCATCCAGTTGTTGCACGGTGCCCGTCCGCCCGAAAGCGCGGCTGAAGCCGGCGCAGTCCAGACGCTTCGCGCGCACCGAACGCTGCCGCCGAAATGCGATTTTGAAATCACCGGACAAAAATCCGCACTTGCAGCGGGCGAAAACTTTGCTAGATTCTCGCTCCGTTTCGGCACGGCTTTTTCGGTCGTGGCCGGTCCGGTTCGCCTCGGTAGCTCAATGGTAGAGCAGTTGACTCTTAATCAATTGGTTTCCGGTTCAAGTCCGGACCGGGGCACCATTTTTGTTGCGGGAAGATTTTCAACTCCCGGTCACGTCACTTCCTGCTCCAGCCGGCGGACTTCTTCGCGCAGCATTTCGGTGACGCGGTTCTTGGCCAGATAAACCTGGTTGATGGAAATGTTGAAGGTCTGCGCCACTTTTTCGGGCGGCCATTCCCGGTTCACATAGAAATCGAAAACTTGAAATTTTTGCGGATCAATCTGTTTCTTCACCCTGGCCATGGCTGATTCGAGCAGGTTTTTTTCCCAGTCCATTTCCCAGATGGCGTCCAGGTCCGGGCTGTTCGGGTCGGCCACCTTCTCAATCGTCGCGGTTCGTGATGCGTCGCCGGACTCAACGCGATGTTCGGCCACCGGCCCGCGCTTGCGGATCTGATCAATGATGCGCCAGCGTGTCATGTTGAGCAGCCAGCCTTTGAAGGAACCGAGCGCCGGATCATATTTGAACGTGGGAATATGTTTGGCGACCGAGAACAAAGTTTCCTGAACCACGTCCTGCGCTTCGGCCTCGGTGAGGCCAGCCTTGCGCGCAACGCCATAAATGAGTTTCCAGTAGATGTCGAAAAACTCCTGCCAGCTCGACTGGTCGCGCCAGTCTTTGAGCCGGTTGAGGAGCGTGATGCGGGTCGGGATCAGTTCGTTCTCATCGCGTGGCATGGCTGACTAATGCCCGCGCGCCTGGCCGTTGGCAAACAAATAAGAAATCTCCGCCGGCGGGGCGTCCGCACATTCCCGGTCCAGTTCCATGCTGTCCGCAAACGCGGCCATGATGATCCGCCGGCTCGCCTCCTTGGCAAGTTGCGGGTCGTTGAGCTTGGTCAACGTGCCCGCCGAAATTTTTTGTTCCAGCAGGAAATGCAGCGCCGCCACGAGGCAGCGATGGATCGCCGCGCGGTTTTCCCCCCGGCAGCGGCGAAGGACGCCCGCGTCCGGCAAGGTTTCCCACCAAGGCCAGGGAAAATCCGGGTCGCTGGCGGCCAGACGGGCGGCCTCCGTGGAATTATAAATCTGCCGCGCGTAACAATCGGCGAGCAAGGCCAGCAGGGCGCGGGTCTGGGCAAAGGGCGCGGCCTCGTCGGGGGCTCGCGGCTTGAGCGCGCCGTCGGCGATCGCGTCCACCGCCGCCTGAATGGCCTGCCCGAGCGTGCGCGGGCAGGCGGTGACGAAATTTTGAAAGACGCTCACGGGCGCCGCCCGCGCCGTCCGCGCCGCCCGAAAAGAGGATTCAGTTTCCATCCGTATCATCGTATTCATAACATTCCTTTCACTGTCCGGTTCATGTGCATGAATGTGCTACGCGGGGATGGGATCAAACTTTCAAACTATTTCTGCGCGCATATTTTTATTGGATGATGTCTTTAGCAACTTGCCTGGGAGCGTAGTGGCACGGGCGTCCCGCCCGTGTGTTTTCCACCCAGCCAGGGCTTGCGCCAAACAGAAACTCACGGGCGGGACGCCCGTGCCACTACGCTTCCAGTCAAAAAGCGCCTGCGCCATCCGCTGGGTTTGTCAAAGACATCTGCCCGTATTTTTTTAACACGCTTTGACAGAAATGCCCGACAGGTGCGTATCCACTGTGAGGCGTTGCGGTGAAGCCGGCAAAATGGATTGCTTGCTTTACCACCGCCGCTGACTTAAAACAATGACAACCACCGGACAGTCGGGAACGAGGCGGCCTATGAAATCATGGATCACAGTCGTCAGGCGGATGGTGCTGATCGCGAGTTTGGGCGGGATCGCGCATTGGGCCGAACCCGCGTCGGCACAGCCGAACGAGGCCGTCAGCGTCAAGGCCTGTTCCGGCAAGGTCGAATACTTCCAGCAGGGAACGGCCCATTGGCAGCCGGTCGCCATCGGCACACAGCTCTTCCCGCTTGATCGCGTCCGCACCCTCACCAACAGTTCCGCCAGCCTTCTCTGGTTCGACAGCAGCGTGCTGCGACTCGATGCCATGACGGAGCTGGTGATCACGAACACGGGCGCGGCCAACCGCGGTCTGGATCTGATCCACGGCATCCTCTCCTTTTTCCATCGAGGCCCGCCGGGCCGCGACCAGGCGCTCGGGGGCGGAAACTTCGGCGGAATCAAAGGCACTGAATTTCTCATGGAAGTCGCGGAGAACAATGGCACGCCGCACACGACGCTTTCCGTGATTGATGGCACCGTCGAATTCGGCAACGCCGCCGGCACGCTGGTTCTCACCAACGGTCAGCAGGCCTGGGCCGAGCCGGGCCGGGTGCCGCAACGCACCGCCGGCTTCATCGCGAACAATCTTTTGCAATGGTGCTTTTATTATCCCGGCGTGCTGGACCTGAACGATCTGCCGCTTACGGCCGGGGAGAAAACCGAACTTGCCGAATCCCTCGCCGCGTATCGCGACGGAGATTTGCTCGCCGCGCTGGCCAGGTATCCGGCGAATCGAAAACCCGGCTCTGACGCCGAACGCATCTATTACGCGGCGCTGCTGCTTTCCGTCGGACAAGTTGAAAAGTGCGAAGCAGCCCTGACCGCGCTGACAGCCACTGACGCTTCAGGAAAAAATCAACGCCTTGCCACCGCATTGCGCACGCTCATCGCCGCCGTGAAACACCAGCCCGACCGCTCAACTCTCAACGACTGGTCGCTCGGAAATCAGACGAAGGCGGATCAACTCGCAAGCGAACTTCTCGCCGCCTCCTATTACGAGCAGTCCAAAGCCGGACCGAAGTCGTTGGCCAACGCCTTGGAACTCGCGCGGCGCGCGGTGACCAGTTCGCCCGATTTCGGTTTCGGCTGGGAGCGCGTGGCGGAATTGGAATTTAGTTTTGGCCGGACGGACCGCGCGCTGAAAGCCTTGAACCAAAGCCTCGCGCTGGCAACCAACAACGCCCAGGCGCTGGCGTTGAAAGGTTTCCTGATCGCCGCACAAAATAAAACGCGCGACGCCATCCCATGGTTTGACCGCGCGCTGGCGGTGGACTCGGCTTTGGGCAACGCCTGGTTCGGTCGCGGTCTGTGCCGCATCCGGCGCGGCGACACCAAGGCTGGCCACGAGGATTTGCTGGTGGCCGCCGCAATGGAGCCGCAACGCGCCGCGCTGCGAAGTTATCTGGGCAAGGCCTGGGGCGATGCCGGCGACACGCATCACGCCACCAACGAACTGAATCTGGCAAAACGCCTCGACCCCAACGACCCGACCGCGTGGCTTTACTCGGCGTTGCTGAACGAACAAAACAACCATTTCAACGAAGCCGTCCGTGATCTGGAAAAATCCCAGGAGCTGAACCACAACCGCAGCGTCTATCGTTCAGGGCTGCTGCTGGATCAGGACCGCGCCGTGCGCAGCGCTAACCTGGCGCGGATTTATGCCGAGGCAGGACTGGAAGACGTGGCCTTGCGGGAGGCCTCGCGGGCGGTTAGCGCGGACTACGCGAATTATTCCGCGCATCTGTTTCTGGCGAACAGCTACGAGCAATTGCGCGCGTCCAGTCCGTTTGATTTGCGGTTTGAAACCCCGGCGTTCAGCGAATACCTGATTTCGAGCCTGCTTGGCCCGGCGGACGGACGGCTGCTCGCGCAGCCCGTGTCCCAGCAGGAATACACGCGGCTGTTTGACCGGGATTCGTTCGGCGTCAGTTTGGACACGGAGTATTTGAGCCGAGGCGCCTGGAGCCAATATGCCGCGCAATACGGAACCTTTGGGAACAGCAGTTATGCGGTGGAATCGGATTACCATTGGGATCCCGGCCAGACTCCCAACGGCAGCCAGGAATCCCGGCAGCTCTCGCTCAAATGGAAACAGATGCTGACGCCGAAAGACGGCCTGTTTTTTCAAGTGCTGGATTTCCACCAAACCAGCGGCGATCTCGCACAACGATACGATCCCCGGCAGGCAGTCTACGGCTTGAAAGTTGAGGAAAAGCAGGAGCCGAGCTTTATCATTGGATATGATCACAAATGGAGCGAATCGCAGCACACGCTCTTTCTCGCCAGCCGGATAAATGATTCCTTCCGGCAAACGAATCCAGTAGCACCGGTTTTTTTGCTGACGGAAGTATTTGGATCGCCCGACGGGTTTTTCAGCAAGGATCTGTCACAGGATTTTTCCCGGCACCAGACGGTTGACTCGTTTGAGCTGCAACATCTGCTGGCGATTTCGCAGTTTCAATTCATTGCGGGAGTCCGGATTCAAAACGTCAGCGACAAAATAGACAGCACGCAAACCCTTTTGCCCAACAGCTCGCCCTTTTTCGGCAATTACTTTGCCGACAGCGCACCGTCCGTGGTGGCGCGGCAAAGGTTCGGATTCCATTCCTTTCAAGCCAGCCCATATCTTTATGGATACTGGAAAGTGGCCAGCCAGCTTACCCTGATGGGCGGGGTTTCGTATGACTATCTAAATCAGCCGCGAAATTCGCTTTACGCGCCCTTGAGCGACCGGCAGGAGACCAAGCGGGAACTTTCGCCGAAAGCCGCCTTGATCTGGACTCCGTTCCCTCATGCAACCATCCGTGCCGCCTACGCGCGCTCCCTGGGCGGGTATGACCTGGGACAAAGCGTGCGGCTGGAACCCACTCAAATCGGCGGGTTCGTGACCACCTACCGGAACCTGATTCCAAGTTCGATTGCCGGCAGTGTTGGCGGCGCGCAGTTTGAAACCGCCGACGGCTCGTTGGAATATAATTTTGCCGACCGGACTTATGCGGCGTTGTCAGTGCAGTTGCTGCGCTCCCATGTAACCCACGACATAGGTGTGTTTGAGCGCGATCTGTTTTCGGGCGGCGTCCCGCCGGCGGTGCGGCAAACGTCAGAACGCCTCCGCTTTCAGGAACGGTCGTTGGGTTTTTCACTTGAGCAATTGATCGGCAATCATTTGAGCGCCGGCATACAATACCGGATTTCCGACGACTGGTTTTCCCGTTCTTATCCTGAAATCAAGCAGCTTGCCGTAACTTACCCGGCAGTAAATCCCGCGCTGGCAGCCACCAGTGCCACCTATCGCGGCCTGCTGCAAACGGTCCGGTTAAACTTGATGTTCCAGCATCCTTGTGGGTTCTTTGCCGGGGCCGAATCCATTTGGCGCGGCCAGACTTTGAATGATGACCTGTCGGGCGTTCAAGGTGACAACTTCTGGCAGGAAAACCTGATGGCAGGGTATCGTTTTCCGCATCGCCATGCGGAACTCCGCGCCGCCCTGCTGAATGTGACGGATGGCAATTATCATCTGCACCCCATCAACCTGTATCCGGACATTGCCCGGAGCCGCACGGTCGCCGTCGAATTAAAAATCAATTTTTGAGCAACCTCGTCACTGGCCGTTGGCGGGATTCACTGGAAATTCACGGTCATATAATATTTGGCTGCACTGCCGCTCAAAATATATGCCGTAAAACCGTAATGGGTGTTGACGGTCGCGGGAAAAGTTTTGGTGTTTCCAGCCGCGCTCATGCAGCCGTAACTGCTGGCACCGCTGCGCCACAGGACGCCATAATTACCCACCAGCACCGGAATGGTGCAGGCCGCATCCGTGAACAGTTGCACCACGCATTTTGTCTTGCTGGGATCGGTGGTGAAAAAACCGCTGGTTCCATTGGGGTAGTAAATCCAGCCAATACAACTGGTGTTCGCCGGGCAGCCGGAAATTCCCGTGTTTGAGGATGGCTGCAAAGTTCCGGATTGTGGCGGATAAACATTCATGATTGCAGGCGGATCAAAAAAATTTTCTAAACAGCCATTCGTCGCGCTGGTGGTTGACGATTCACTGGAAATCCACGGTCAAATAGTATTTGGTATTGGCTGGACCACATCCGGTTAAAAGATATGCCGTGAAACCATAGGCGACGTTGACCGTTGCCGTGAAGGTTTTGTTGGTTCCAGAATCGGTCATGCAGGCGTAGCTGCTTGCCCCGCTGCGCCACAGGACGCCATAATTAGCCATGGGAACCGCCACTGTGCAGTTGGCATCCGTGAACAACTTGACCACGCATTTTGTCTTGGTTGAATCGGTGGTGCGAAACCCGCTGGTTCCATTGCCGTAATAAATCCAGCCGCAGCAACTGGTGTTGGCGGGGCAGCCAGAACCGCCCGTGTTTGAGGATGGCTGCAATGTTCCGGATTGCGGCGGATAAACTACTTTAATGATGGATGATGCCATCAAGAAAACCGCCATCCGCGTCTGCGTCCTTTGTCTTCCCAGCTGCCCCATGGAATCAATCACGCAGTAGTAATGGCCTTCGCGGGATTCCTTGTTTACCTTGAAGGAATATTTTTTGTCATCCGCGCCTTTTATCGCCTCGCTGACATTGCTGTCCAGCGGCAGGAAATACCATTGGAAACTTAAATCTTCGCCGTCCGCATCCGTTGCAAATTGAGCCGGCTTGCCCGGCGGAATAGATTGGTTTTCGGGCTGCAAAATGATGGTCGCGAAATCCTGTTTTTTGACACAGGAAAATTTATCCTCGGGACATTTGGTGCCGGGACAAGTAACGCATCCGGCCAGCCACAAGGGGGCGGATACAACGACAGCCAATGCCAATAACTTTGAAGTTTGAATGGTCATATTATTCCTTTCATTTTGTTTTAGGTTTCCTGTCTCCCGCAGCCCGCAACCCACCCCAATACAACCGGTGGCCGAGTGGCCGTGATGCTTCGCACGTCTTTTTTCTCACCAGCAGGCGGTCTTGTAAAGATAAAAAGCGAATCTAAAAATACTTTCTTCATGCGGGTTCTTTACTAGACTCCAAACGGAACGGGTTCAAAACTCAACCGCACGTTTTGCCGCGGCGCAGCCGGGCGTTCCGATTGGTGCCGGTTTTTATTTGCAGGCTGATTGTGAAAAGCGAGGCTCTCATCAAAAAAATTTTCGCCCGGCCCGCGCTCGCCGGCGCGGCGCTCACGGTGGTTTGCGGCCTGCTGCTGTTGACGCCGCTCGGCGAGGCGTGGGAAAACGCCAGCTACGACTGCCTGTTCCGCTTCGGCGCCCGCGCGGTCACCAACCAGGTGGTGCTCATTAAAATGGACAACGCCGCCTGCCGCGCGCTGGGCCAGACCCGCGCCCATTGGAACCGCGCCCTGCACGCGCAGTTGTTGAACCAGCTCACGGAGGCCGGCTGCCCGCTGGCGGTGTTCGATGTTCTGTTCGACGAAAAGCGCGACGAGCCAACCGACGCCATGCTGGCCGACGCCATGGGGCGGCACGGGCGCGTGGTGCTGGTGGCCAGCAGCGAGAAGCCGGAAAATCCGGGAACAAAAATCTTCGAGGGCGTGCTGCCCCACCCGCAGTTTTTGGACGCCGCCACGAACTGGGGCGTCGGCAAGCTGAATGGGTCGGATGCGGCGACGGTCCGGCGGCACTGGCCGTTTCCCGCGCCCCAGAGCGGCTATCCCGGCCTGGCGTGGACGGCGGCGCAACTGGCCCATGTCTCGACCAGGAAACTGCCGCCGGAACAACAACCGCAGGAGCAGTGGTTGCGCTACTATGGCCCCCACGGCGGGTGGGATGCTTTCAGCTATCATCTGGCCCTGGACAGGTTGTCCAATGCGCCGGACTATTTTCGCGGCCGGATTGTCTTCATCGGCAACCAGCCGGATTTGAGCGACACCAATTCCCGGGCGGACACCTTCCGCACGCCCTACGGCGAAGAAGTCGGCGGCATGGAAATTCATGCCACGACATTTTTGAATCTGGTGAACGGCGGCTGGCTGCGACGACTTCCGGCTTGGAGCGAGGTTTTGCTGCTTGCGCTGACGGGAATTTTGATCGGCGGCGGTCTGAGCCGGCTGAAACCGTGGTGGTCACTGCCGGTCGCAATGGGAATTTTTCTCGTCGTGATGCTCGCGTTCGTTACTTGGAGTTATTACGGCAATCACTGGTTTCCCTGGCTCGTGATCGCGGGCGGCCAGGTGCCGTGTGCGCTGGCAGTCTCATTCGTTGCGTGGCTCGCAGCCAAACCAAGAGGAGAACTTTCAAGATACCCCGGTTACGAGGCGGTCGGAAAAAAGTTTGGCGCCGGCGCCTTCGGGGAAGTGCAGCTCGTGCGCGATCAGGCGGGGCATTTGCGGGCGGTCAAGGAGGTGAACCTTAAAAAGCTCAAGGGCGTCCGCGAGGCGTATGACCGCGAATTCCACGGCCTCCAAACCTATATGCCTATTTCCGACAAGCATTTTGAACTGTTGCAAGTCAAATTCGTCCGGCGCTTTGACGACCAAGGTTACTTCTTCTATGTGATGGAACTTAGCGACCCGCTGGACGCGAAGTGGGACCGCCAGAGTCCGTTCGAACCTTTCAGTTTGGATAATCATTGCCACAAGCGCGGCGGACAGTTGACCACCAGTGAATGTCTTAACGTTGGCATTGTGCTGGCCGAGGCGCTGGTCATTCTGCACGACGAGGCGAATCTGGTGCATCGCGACATCAAGCCGGCGAATGTAGTCTATGTCAATGGCCGGCCAAAACTGGCCGATGTGGGGCTGGTGCGGGAGCCGATTCGCGATGGCGAGAGCGCCACCATCGTTTTCACACCAGGTTTCGAAGATCCCCTCGGGCTGGGCACCAAGCTGGCGGACCTTTATGCACTCGCCATCACGCTCTACGTTATCAGCACGGGCAATGGTGCAAAAGACTTCCCGAAGCTTTCGACGACGCTCGTCGAAAACCCCGAATTTATCCATCTCAATGAAATCATCTGCAAAGCCACCCGGCACGCCGCCGACCAGCGTTACGCCACCGCAGACGAAATGCTCGCGGCCTTGCGTAAAGCCGGAAGCGACCTTGATGGTGGGCATACTAAAAAAATGTGACAATGAATCGAACCATCGCCGGATAACTGCCCGCGCCGCCGCTGGTTCAATTGAGGCTCACCTGCGCGGGGAATCATTCCCTCGCCCATCAACCTGGTTTTCACTCAATCTCTTTGTGCCTTTTGTGCCTCTTCGTGGCTGATGAAATTGCGGGTTCCAGTTCAACCTGAAATCCGAAATCCGAAAGAAAAAATGCTCAACCATGGAGTCCATGAACCCCATGAAGTTTTCCTCTCCATGCCCTTCATGCCCTCCATGGTAAACAGCCCGGCCTTCGGCTTTCGGCTTTCATCGGTTTCCGGTTCCCGTCTGGCCCGGACGAGAGGTTTCTATAAAACGAATTTGCTTTCGCCGTCCGGTGCGGTCTGCTAGAAAATCGTCGTGCGTAAAATCCTTTTCCTTTTCAGCCTGTGGCTTGGCGTCGTCACGCTGGCCGTGGCTGCGGAAACGCTGACGTTGACGGACGGCGGCTCGGTGGCCGGCGACATCGTGAAGTTCGATGACAACGGCGTCATGATTCACACGCCGGCGGAGGTTTATACGAACATCGCGTGGGGGCGGTTTTCGCAGGACGCGCTCAAACAGCTTTCGGCCAATCCCAAAATCAAGGTGCTCATCGAGCCGTTCATCGAGCCGACCGCCGCCGAACGCCCCCCCAAGGCGGAAATCAAAGTGGGCGCCGTTTCGCGCTTGGATCGTCCGGCCAGCCCGTCGCTCCTCGGCGGATTGTTCAAGTCGCCCCTGGGGCT
>JAYVCM010000300.1:0-12082 GCA_043749955.1 Limisphaerales bacterium
GTGGAGATTGACGTGAACGAGGCCGACCTTTCCAAAATTTCGCTGAACCAGAAATGCCGCGTCAGCCCCGAGGCGTATCCCGACAAAACCTACGACGGCCAGGTGGCGGAGATCGCGCCCGAAGCCGACCGCGCCAAAGGCACCTTGCAGATCAAGGTGCAGATCATGAACCCGGACAAATACCTGACGCCGCAGTTGAGCGCCAAGGTGGATTTTCTGAAGGACTAAACGTGAAGCCGAAGGCCGAACCATTTACCATGGAGGGCATGAAGGACATGAAGAGAAAAAACTTCATGGGTTTCATGGACTTCATGGTTAATCATTCGTCCCGCTTTGCCGGATTTCGAACTTCGCATTTCAGGTCAAGGCAGCAGCACCGAGCGATAAAACCGGTTTGATGAATTTGATGCGGGTGCGACCGGCGAAGTAAATGCGCCTTGCACGGGAAAATTTGTGCTCACGGTTTCCCAGCTCACCAGGTTTGTGGACGCTTGCAGCGCGTAGGCAAAAGCATCGGAGCCGGAGAACTGGACGCTCCGCTCGCCGTTGGTCTGGATGATGGTGCCGATGGAATCAGGTCGCAGGCGCGGCAGCAGTTGAGCAGGTATCGCTTCGTAGGCTTCGTCGGAAATCCCAAAATCAATCCGGTCATCTGTGAAATAGGCGTCACTTCGGTTCAGCCACGGGGACAATTCTGAAATTTCCGGCGCGCTCAAAATGTCGCCCAAGGAATTGAATGTCTGACGCGGCTGGCTCACTCTTGCCTGCCGAATCGCGATGGCAACCACCAATGCCTGCGGCGAGTTGCTCGACATGACGAAGAGATCAAACGACGGAGCCAAATCGTAATTCACGTCGGCGGAAGAATTGGTCTGCACGAGGATTCCGTTGAGCACATTTAGCAAGTCCGTTGTGTTCGGGTCGTTGACGGACTGCAATTGTGCCGGGTCGTTGGTGCTGAACAACGCCACGAGCAGACCGGCCAGCCGCCAGTCGTTGATGGGCGCGGTAAGAACGGCGTCGGCGGCATCTGCGTTTCCCGTCCAGTTCGTCCAAGTCACCAGGCCGTTGGCCGGCTCAAAATTGTCCGCATAATTGAGGATGTTCGTGGCTTTCAGAAAAACCGTCTGCCACGGCGTGCCACGATGCACCCGGCCAAGAGTTGTGATCGGCAGTCCGGGACCGCCCGGAAAATTCCAGGCATCCGAACCCCAGACCAGCGGGTCGCGATAGGCGAGGTTGTAGAAGTTTTTATCCACGTTGTTCAGGCCAAACATCTGATAGCCACTGCCCCACGGCTGGTAGCGGTCAGTCACCCACGATTGATAAATTGGTTCCGGGGATAAAATTGGATCATCGTAACGCTGAATGCCTGTGCTGCCATTGACTTCATTCAAATCACTGGCGAGAAAATGCACCAGCGGATCGTTCGCCTGCCACAGAGTAAAAACATATGTCGTGCGCGTTGGTGTGTAGGGCACCTGCATGCTTAACACCGTGTTGGAATAGACCTGTGAATTGGCAAAAAAAGTATATTGGGGACCCATGAAAAATGCATTGAAGAATGACGCTTCGGCAGCCGGCGTCTGCGGAAGACCCGCCGGCATGTTCGGCGGTGCCTTCCATGAATGTGGATTGGGTGCTCCCGTGGCGCTGCGCGAAACTTTAATCTGATTGATCATCCCTAACGTCGGCATCGGTGGATTCGCGACCAAGTTATACGCATTGGTAAACCACATCTGATAGGGCGGGTTGTTGGCGGTGTAATTGTCTTTGATCTCGCCGTTCAAGTCGCGCGAGCTGGTCAGAGCGTTGAACTGCACATAATCAATGACATTGCTGCCATCCAAAATGAATGCCTGAAACCAGTTCGTGGTCAGCAAACCAAATTGAGGGAACGCCGAGAGTCCGAGGTTGGTCTCGAATTGTGGATTCGATGAGGTCGGAATAAATCCGGGCACGGAAAATTGATAGACTGACTCCGGTAGAAATGCGAAATCAAACCGCCCGTAAGCGAAGGACTCCGGCGCAGCCTGCCGATTGCCGGGCGATTCGGATAAATCCCAAGCCGAACCCGGCCAAGGAGCAGAGGCCGGAATAAAAATGTTGGTGGCGAAAACTGCATTCAGGTTTCTAGTCAGCGCCCCATTGGTCAGACTCATGCTCATCGTGTCGCGGACAAAAATGCGCAAGTCTCCGCCGGCGTAATTCGAGCGGTAAGAATTCCAGAACGAATAACCAACGTGGTTCGTGATGCTCATCACCAACATCTGGTTCGTCCGAAAATCCCCCCGCGTGTCTGTTGGGGCCGTCTGGTATGGCTCCACGGTTGAACGGGTCACCTGCAGCCTGCGCGTGACTTGAAAATCGTTCCGCATGAAAAACTGGTTGAAGTTCGGCAGCCCTTTCTTCGCACCGATGATCCACGGCACGCCATAAACATTCACGTTGGAACTGGCGCCCGCCGGCAACGCTGCCACCTCAATCGGTTCGGCGAGTTGAGCATCAGCCACGCCGCTCACGCCCGCAACCCGCTGGTAGCCGGTGATGAAAACATTTCCCGAATTGTCGCGGTTGAACAGCGGACGAAAAACGGCCGGATAAAAATTGGTCGCGGTGGCGTCGTAGATGTTCGCCGAGAGTTGCAGCAGCCGCTGGACGGCGGGCGAATAAACAAAAACGCCGTTGCTCTGGACGGGGACGTTGGTCACGCCAAAACTGAAGGTGCTCCGCAGCAGCTTGTCGGCGACGCTTGTGAAAAAGCCGGCGGGATCACTGGGGTCAGGAACCGTTCTGGCCATCGCGCTGAAATGTGCTGAAAGAAGAACAAGCAAAAGCTGAAGCCATGACCGTTGGAGCCTGGCGGGGCGAAACATTCCTTGGTCAGTCTTGGCAGTCATTCGGATGAAAGTAATTTACCGAACTCCTTTATGCCAACCGTGAATTGCGCTTTGCCAACCGCGAAAAACTGGTGGCAGGAGCCGGAATTGAACCGGCGACACAAGGATTTTCAGTCCTCTGCTCTACCAACTGAGCTATCCTGCCAACCGTGGGGCGCAGATGAAATCAAACTTCTGCGCCGATGACAAGCCGCAATTCTAAAATCAACGGAGCGCGGGCAGCCTTGTCCGCAAGCGCACCTGCCGTCCGAACTCGCGGACAAGGCTGTCCGCGCTCCTAGGTTTCAAACAATCTGCGGCTGCACCATTTCCGGGTCAACGCCCAAGTCTTTGATCGCCTGCGCGACGACTTTGCGGTCAATCAGTTTTTTCTCGGCGAGCGCGTAGAGCGTGCCGATGACGGTGGTTTCCACATCCACGCCGAAAAACCGGCGCAAGCGCGACCGCGTGTCGCTGCGGCCAAAGCCGTCCGTGCCAAGCGTGAACAAGCCGCCGGGAACCCACGGGGCAATCTGGTCGGGCACGGTGCGGATGTTGTCGGACACGGCGACGAACGCGCCCGACTCTTTTGCGAGCAAGGTCTCGACGTAATTTTTCTTCGCGGGCAGCGTCGGGTGCAGCATGTTCCAGCGCTGGGTGCGGATGGCGTCGGTGCGGAGAAGTTTGTAGCTCGTCGCGCTCCACACGTCGGCGCTGACGCCGTATTTTTCCGCGAGAATTTCCTGCGCCTTCAACGCGGACTGCATGATGGAGCCGCTGCCGAAAATGTGGGCTTTGACACCCGGGAGCGCCGGCGTCTCGCCGGCGAGTTTCGTGGTTGCCGGCGAAGCACTGGCGCTCCCAGGCTGGGAAATTTCCGGGCCGGGCTTGAATTTATACAGGCCCTTCAAGATGCCCTGCTCACAATCCGCCGGCATCGCGGGCATCACATGATTTTCGTTGTAGAGCGCGAGGTAATAAAAAATGTCCTCCTGCTCGACATACATCCGGCGCAGACCATCGGCCACGATGACCGCGAGTTCGTAGCCGAACGCGGGATCGTAAGGCAGGCACGTCGGAATCGTGCTCGCGTGCAAAAGACTGTGGCCGTCCTGATGTTGCAGGCCCTCGCCGTTGAGCGTGGTGCGGCCGCTCGTTGCGCCGAGCAAAAAACCTTTCGCGCGGATGTCGCCGGCGAGCCAGAACAGATCGCCGACGCGCTGCGGACCGAACATCGAGTAGTAAATGTAGAACGGAACCATCGGCACGCCGTGCGACGCGTAGCTCGTGCCAGCGGCTAGGAACGACGACATCGCGCCGGTCTCGCTGATGCCTTCTTCCAAAATCTGTCCGTCCTTCGCTTCGTGATAATAGGAGAGCGTGTTGCTGTCCACCGGTTCGTAGAGCTGGCCTTTGGGCGAATAAATTCCAATCTCGCGGAACAAGGTGTCCAGGCCAAACGTCCGCGCCTCGTCCGGAATGATCGGGACGAGGTGCTTGTTCAATCCTTTGTGCTGAAGCATGAGGCTCAACAACCGGCCAAACGACATGGTCGTCGAGGCTTCGCGCGCGGAACCGCGCACCAGCTCCGCAAAATGATCCAGCTTCGGCACGTCGAGCGTGACCGGCTTGACGATGCGCGACGGAATAAAGCCGCCGAGCGCCTTGCGTTTTTCGAGCAGATATTTTGTTTCCGGGCTGTCCGGCGCGGGACGGAAAAACGGCATGTCGGCGATGACATCGTCGTTGATGGGAATGTTGAAACGTTTGCGGAACTCGCGGAGCTCCTTCTCGTTCATTTTTTTCTGCTGGTGCGAAATGTTTTTGCCTTCACCCGCCTCGCCGAGGCCGTAGCCCTTGACCGTCTTGGCGAGCACGACCGTGGGCTGGCCTTTGTGTTCGCTGGCGGCCTTGTAGGCCGCATACATTTTACGGACGTCGTGACCGCCGCGCAGCAGCTTGGAAATCTGTTCGTCGCTCAAATGATGCACCAGTTCGAGCAACTGCGGATATTTGCCGAAGAAATGTTTGCGCGTGTAGCTGCCCGGCTCGACGATGTATTTCTGATAATCGCCGTCCACACATTCGTCCATGCGCTTGAGCAGCAGGCCGGATTGGTCGCGCTTGATGATGTCGTCCCACTCGGTGCCCCAGATGACCTTGATGACGTTCCAGCCCGCGCCCCGGAACAAGCCTTCGAGTTCCTGGATAATTTTTCCGTTGCCGCGCACCGGCCCGTCGAGGCGCTGCAAATTGCAGTTCACGACCCAGATGATGTTGTCGAGATTCTCGCGGGCGGCGAGCGTGATCGCGCCGAGCGATTCGGGTTCGTCCGATTCGCCATCGCCGAGGAATGCCCAGACTTTCGGTTCCGTTTTCCAATTCACCAGGCCGCGCGCCTGCAGGTAACGGTTGAACCGCGCCTGATACAGCGACATGATCGGGCCGAGGCCCATTGAGACGGTCGGGAACTGCCAGAATTCCGGCATCAGATACGGATGGGGATACGACGACAGGCCGCCGCCCGGCGCGAGTTCCTGCCGGAAATTTTGCAGATGCGATTCGTCCAAACGCCCTTCGAGATAGGCGCGCGCATACATGCCCGGCGCGGCGTGGCCCTGGAAATAAACCATGTCGCCGGGAAATTCATCGTTGCGACCGCGGAAAAAATGATTCTGCGCCACTTCGTAAAGCGTCGCGGAGGAGGCGAACGACGCGATGTGACCGCCGACGTTCGTGTTCGAGTTGGCCTTGACCACCATGGCCATGGCGTTCCAACGGATCATGCTCTTGATGCGGCGCTCGATGTCGCGGTCGCCCGGATACTGCGGCTGCTGCTCGGGCGGAATGGTGTTGACGTAGGCCGTCGTCTGGCCGGCGACCGGGCGCGGCTCGGTGCGGAGCTGCGTGGCGAGCTTTTCGAGGAGCTGCGCCGTGCGCTCCGGCCCCTGGTTTTCCAGCGCCAGTTCAAAGACCGACTGCATGGATTCCGACCATTTGTCGCCGTTGGCGGCGGTGGAGGTGGAACCGGGGCGCGAACCGTAAGTTTCTTTTTTAGAGGCTTTCACTGGGATAAATTCTTTATGCGAACCCGAAAAATACTTCGGACAAATTAAACCGAATACCCCATCCTATTGCCAGCTAAATCAACGCCGCCCCATGAAACTGCTCGATCTCCCGCTCCCCTCGCCCGCCGAACATCTCGCGGCGGACGAGGCGCTGCTCGACTGGTGCGAAGCCGGCGCGGGCGAGGAGACGCTTTTGTTCTGGGAACCGCGCGAAACGTTCGTCGTCGTCGGCTACGCGAACAAGGTGGCGGCCGAGGTGAATGTCGCCGCGTGCGCGGCGAAAAAAATTCCCATCTTTCGTCGTTGCTCCGGCGGCGGCACCGTCGTCCAAATGCCGGGCGGACTGAACTACAGTTTGATTTTGCGAATCACTGACGACGGACCGACGCGAAACATCACGTCGGCCAACCGATTCATCATGGAGAAAAACCGGGCGGCGATCTCAACTCTCAACTCTCAACTCTCAACTCCCAATGTCTCTGTATGCGGCCACACGGACCTGGCCCTCGTCACGCATCCGCCTTCGCTGCGCTTCGGCGCGACGGGTCACGCATCACGCATCACTTCCAAAAAATTCGCCGGCAATTCGCAACGGCGTCGGAAAAACTTCCTGCTCTTTCACGGCACGCTGCTCCTCGACTGCGACCTCGCGCTCATCGGCGAACTGCTGCTCATGCCGTCGCTCCAGCCTGATTACCGCGCCAGCCGGCCCCACGAAGAATTTGTGACGAACTTAAATCTGCCCGCCGCCCAAGTGAAGGCCGCGCTTGCCAAAGAATGGAACGCGAATGAAGAATTAAAAAATCCGCCGCTGGCCGAAATCGCCAGACTCGCCCGCGAGAAATACTCGACGCGCGAATGGAACTTCAAATTGTAGCGGGGCCAAAATCCGGCAAACAAGTGATTGGCGGCCACGCGATGATTGGTTTAGGCTTGGCCACATTAAACAAAAAATATCGAATTAAATTTATGTCAAAGAAAGTCCGAATCCCAACGCCGCCACCGCGGCGAGGCGGTTGCGGAATTCAATTTGTGATTCGTGGGATTGCTGCTACTTTCCAGACATGAGCGTTTTGGAATTAACCGATGAGCAGGTGATTTCGCTGGTGCGGCAACTGCCCGCCACGCGCAAGCGCGAGGCCTTGCTGGCATTGGCCGAAGACGCGGAAGTGCGCAATGACGAACGGATGCGTTTCGCCGAAACGCAGTTGCGCCGCCTGTGCGCCGAACGGGGAATGGATTGGGATCGGCTGCCGGAAGATGCACGCGAAGAATTCGTGGATCGTTTGTTACACGAGAAATAACCGTGCCATTCATTGTTGTTTTCGACACCAACATCCTCTTTTCCGCCGCTGGCTGGCGCGGGAAACCGTTTGAATGTGTCGAGCAGGCGCGCGCGGGAAACATTCAAGGCGTGACTTGCGCCGAGTTGATGGAAGAGCTGGCGGAAAAGCTGGAATTAAAGCTTGGCTTTTCCGCCGAACAAAGCGCCGAGACCATTGCACGCCACCTGCGGTTTCTGCGCACGGTTGGAATTCCGAAAGTGTTAAATGCCGTGCCGCGGGATGCCGATGACAACGCTGTGCTTGAATGTGCCATGGAAGGCAAAGCCGGATTTGTTGTCAGCGGCGACAACGATTTGCTGGAGTTGAAAAATTTTCGCGGCATTGAAATTGTCCGCGCGAGCGAGTTTTTAGAAATTTTGCAGAAGCAGAAACGGTAGAGAACTTAAAAATGTGAAATTGAATTTATGCCAAAGAAAGTCCGAATCCCCACGCCGCTCCGCAAGTTGACCAACAACGAGGAGCTCATCGAAATCAACGCCGCCACCATCGGCGAGGCGCTCGTCGAACTGCAGACGCGCTTCCCCGGCATCCAGGAACGGCTCGTGGATGAAAAAGGCGAGGTGCGCCGCTTCGTCAACGTCTATGTCAACGAGGAGGACATCCGCTTCCTCCAAAACCGCGAGACGCCGCTCAAAGACGGCGACGAAATCAGCATCATCCCCGCCATCGCCGGCGGTTAGGCCGGTTTCAAATCGTCCATCGCAAATCCAAAATCTTAAATTTTATCGCCATGCCTAAAGCTCCTAAAAAAACTTTAACGGCCACCAAGTCCACCACGCCCACGCAGCAACGCCTGTGGCTGATGTATCCGCCCAAGCTCATCAAGCAGCCGTTCATCTGGGAGGTCGGCCACAAGTTCAAGGTCGTGACGAACATCCGCCAGTGCAGCGTGACCGACGAGATCGGCATCGTCTGCCTGGAACTCGACGGCCCGCGCGACGAGGTGAAAGCCGCCATCAAATGGCTGGAGAAACACGGCGTCAACGTCGAGCCGGTGGAGATCGGCGTGATCGCCGGCTGAACCATTGATCGGGAAAAACCCAATGGCGCGGATTGGTTCCGCGCCATTTTTTTGCTGGCCCAGACAAGATTAGACGCAGTTAAATCTCGACACGATACAATAGTTAAAGCAGCATCAATAATACAAGAGGGAATTCCTCTGAATTTAGCAGCAGAAAAAACCATTTTGCTGCACCGGCAGGAAGCCGCTCAAATAAACAACCAAAGACAACAATATGAAAGCCATCAAATCCGAATCCAAGAAAATCACCGCCGACAAGCCCGCCACCTCCCCTGCACGCGTGACCGCCGTCAAGACGCCGACGGCCAAAAAACCCGCCGCCTCGGCCACGGCCCTGCCCCGCGAAATCACCAGCGAAAGCATTGCGTCCCGCGCTCAAATTCTTTGGAATCAGGCCGGACGCCCGCAAGGCCGCGATGTTGAATACTGGTTGCAGGCCGAAAAGCAGATCAAGGAATCTTCAGTCGCCGGCTAAAGAACCTGGAATTATTTCTTCAAGTCAAAACGGCGCGGAAAAATTTTCCGCGCCGTTTTTCTTTTGGAGCGCCGGTCTCCGACCCGGCTCTTTGGATTTCATTTTCAAACCCGCCGGGTCGGAGACCGGCGCTCCGTTCACCACTTCAATTCCTGCAGGCGGCGCGCGACTTCCTCGGCGTTCGCACGGGTGTTAAAGGCGCTGATGCGGAAAAAGCCTTCGCCCTTGGAGCCGAAGCCGGAGCCGGGCGTGATGACCACGTTCGCGTCCGCGAGAATCTTGTCGAACGCCTGCCAGCTCGTGACACCTTTCGGCGTGCGCACCCAGATATACGGCGCGTTCACGCCGCCGAAAACTTTCAGGCCCGCCTTCTTCGCGCCCCGGCGCAGAATTCCCGCGTTGTCGAGATAATGTTTGATGAGTCCGGCCACCTGCTCTTTTCCTTCGGGCGAATACAGCGCTTCCGCCGCCCGCTGCACGATGTAGCTCACGCCGTTGAACTTCGTCGTCATGCGGCGCGACCAGAGCGGATGCAGCGGCTTCGCTTCGCCGGACTTCGTGTAGGCGTTGAGCGATTTCGGCACGACCGTGAACGCGCAGCGCGTGCCGGTGAAGCCGCCGTTCTTCGAGAAGCTGCGGAATTCAATCGCACACTCCCGCGCGCCGGGAATTTCGTAGATGGAATGTGGAATGCCCGGCTCGGTGATATACGCCTCGTAGGCCGCATCAAAGAGAATCACGGACTTGTGTTCCAGCGCGTATTTCACCCACGCCTCAAGCTGTTCGCGCGTGGCGGCGGCGCCGGTCGGATTGTTCGGGGAGCAAAGATAAATCACGTCCACATGCTGCTTCGGCGGCAAAGGAATGAAACCGTTGCTGGGCTTGCACGGCAGATAAACCAGCTTGGCGTAGGCGCCCGCGTCGTTCGCGTCGCCCGTGTGGCCGGCCATCACATTCGTGTCCACATAGACGGGATAAACTGGGTCACTGATGGCGATTTTGTTTTTACCGCCGAGGATGTCGAGGATCGCGCCGCAATCGCACTTTGATCCGTCACTCACAAAAATTTCATCGTCCGCCACGTCAAGGCCCCGCGCGCGAAAATCATTTTCCGCGATGGCGTGGCGCAGCCATTCGTAGCCCTGCTCCGGGCCGTAGCCTTTGAACGTCTCACGCGCCGCCATGTCGTCCACCGCCTTGTGCATCGCGGCAACGACCGCTTGCGGCAGCGGCTCGGTCACGTCGCCGATGCCGCAACGGATGAGGCGTTTCGCCGCCTCGGGATTCGCGTCGCAGAACGCCTTCACGCGGCGGCCGATTTCGGGGAAGAGGTAACCGGCTTTGAGTTTGAGATAATTGTCGTTGAGGAGTGCCATAAAAATTTAAGCGCGGAGATTAGACGAGCGGGCGGTGCTAATCAAGACGTGGTTCCGCGTTGTGGTGCAGCTTGAAAAAACAACGTGCCGATCTGTGTCCCGCACAACCGGAACAAATTAGTTTTAACGCTCGCCCAACCCAGGCGACGGGCATCGGGGTTTTATGCACGGGATGAACGCCGCCGGTCAGGCAATAACGTCCGGGCGTGTCCTGCGTCACGGCGAGGGTTTTGGAATACCGCTCAAGAATTTTTCGCAGCCGCGCAAAAATGGATTGAAATTCAGCGGGTATGATCTGAAACATCTAAACTGGAATTACGTTTGATGAAAAGAAAATTTGCGGGACGATGGAGATCATGCTTTTGACAAACAGCCTGGGAGTCCCGCTCCGAGCGGGATCCCGCCGGCCCGTTTCTTCCAACAACCCGCCGGCGAGACGCCGGTGCTCCCAGCAAAAAGCCGCCGCCGTGCGCAGCGTAGGCCAGCGCCGTGCGTTTCTCCGCCAGCAGCAACAGCATCTCCTGCAAGGCGAGCAGGTCCAACGGTGTTTCCAGTTGATCGCTCAAGGTGCGGTGAATTTCGCACAAGCCCCGCGAAGCGAAACGATTTTGCGCCTTTTCTACCAATGTTATTATTAGCTGCCTTGCTTTGACAGCCGCCGCCGGAATGTCTGCAATTCCTTCACCCGATTTGCATCCAGCTTTGGATAGCTCAGCTTCAAGTCCTTCAAGGTTTCGAGAAGGATGCGGGAAATGATGAGCCGCGCGTTCAGCTTGTCGTCGGCGGGAACGACGAACCACGGCGCGTGTTTGGTGCTGGTCGCGGCCAGGCAGTCTTCATAAGCCTTCAGGTAATCTTTCCAACGCGCCCGTTCCGCAAGGTCTGCGGCCTGGAACTTCCAGTTCTTGTGCGGATCATCAATGCGTTTGAGAAATCGTTTGCGCTGCTCCTCCTTGGACAAATGCAGGAAAAATTTGACGATGCGCGTGCCGTTGCGGTGCAGATGTTTTTCCAGTTCCGTGATGGAATGATACCGCCGCTCCCAGATTTGTTTGCCGGCGACGAGTTCTTCGGGCAGCGCCTCCGCCTGCAAAATTTCCGGATGCACGCGCACGATCAGCACCTCCTCGTAGTAAGAACGGTTGAAGATGCCGATGCGTCCGCGTTCCGGCAGGCAGTGCGTGGTGCGCCAGAAAAAATCGTGCGACAACTCCTCCGCGCTGGGATGTTTGAAGCTGAAGACCTGGCAGCCCTGCGGATTGACGCCGGACATGACGTGCTTGATCGCACCGTCCTTGCCGGCGGCATCCATCGCCTGAAAGATCAGGAGCACGGCATAACGGTTGTTGGCGTAAAGACGATTCTGCCGCTCGCTCAATTCCCTGGTGTGCTCCGCGAGCTGACTTTGGTAATCCTCGTCCGATTTGTAAAACGCCTTCACCTTGGTCGGCCATTGCTTGAGCCGGACCGTCGCGCCTTCGCGCACGCGGAAATCCTTGGGCGAGATTTTCATGCCCCCAGTCTGCCCCGGTCACCGGCTTGAAGAAAAGAAAATTTGCCGGCCAGTCAATCGTTCCATCGCCCGGCCAGGCGGTCTTGACTCGATTGTATTACGTTTTTTTTGCGCCTCTTGGTGGATGGTTCGTCGGCTTCGTTCAGATTAAACCGAATCCATGCGGTGGGAATTCAACGCAAAGGCGTCCACCCTCCGCAGTGCGGCTACGGAGGACGGGCAAAGCCGCCAAAACGCAAAGCTGGGACAAAGAAATCTCATACCATTTCCCAATAGGGGTATTGACCTGGCTCCACCAAGCACCACCAACTGTGGTTTCCATCCGCTGCCTACACAATCCGTTGGGTCAAGAGCCGGCCAAGTGGAGTCAGGTCAATAGGCCTGTTTCCCAATGACAAACGGCA
>JAYVCM010000301.1:0-4037 GCA_043749955.1 Limisphaerales bacterium
TGGCGAAACTTGGCCTGACGATTCTGAAAAAAACTCCGACGAAGCTGTCGTTCGCGCAGCCGTGCGCGTGCTTCGACGGAAAACTGTGCGGCATCTACAACGACCGGCCCAAGCGCTGCCGGCTGTTCGAGTGCGGGTTGTTAAAAAAAGTGGAGGCCGAGGAGCTGACGGCGGGCGTGGCGCTGAAGAAAATTTCCGAGGCGAAGCAGCGCAGGGAGAAAGTCCGCGAACTGCTGCGTTCGCTCGGCCAGCACGAGGAGCGGATGGCGTTGACGCAGCGTTACACCGAGGCGATGAGCGCGCCGGTGGATTTATCCGACGAGACGGATGCGGAACGGCGCGGTGAATTGATGCTGGCGGTGAATGATTTGATGACCATCTTGCAGCGGGATTTTTTGCGGTAAAATTTTTTGCGGTTTCTGGGAAACATTCAACGCCGAACATTCAACATTCAACATCGAAGGAACCGTGAACCGGCAGCTTCTTTGGATGTTCGATGTTGAATGTTGAATGTTGGATGTTTGTCGGCAGTTTCACCCCTCACCCCGGCCCTCTCCCCTCCGAGGGGAGAGGGAGAAGACGTGCTAGTTCACATCAGCCCGACATCCTTGGTTATTTTGTCAGCGGAGGCGGGATCCACCCATTTCACCAGCGCGATGAAGTTGACGAGCGCGGGGCTGTCGGCCTTGACCTTGAACAGATTTTTCAACGCGCCGACGACCTTGGCGTAGGTGGCGGCGTATTTTTCATGCGTGAGCCGGTTGGCATACGATTCCAACACGGCGCGGGCGATGGGATCGGTCTGGCCGTCGGGGAGATAGGGCAGCAGACAAAAAACGCGGACGAGCGTCATGGGTTCGGACTCGGCCAGCACGAGCCAACTGGCTTTCACCTCGTCGGAATCGTAGCGCACATGAAGCCGGTTGCGGATGGCGACGGTGATGTCGTTCGGTGCGGCGCGGCTGGCGATGAGGTTGCGGATGTTGTCCCAGCCGGAGGTTTCCGACTTGCCGGCGGCCTCGGCCTTGGGGGTGATGTCCGCTTCGGGCAGGCCGAGTTCTTTGGCGATGGTTTTGGCGAGCGGCTCGGCGTCTTCTTTGCGAAGACGCCCGCAGTTCAACATGGCGCGGATGATGGATTTTTGCGCGGCGGCATTCAACAACCGCAGGATGATGGTGAAGGTTTTCGCGCTGGGAATTTTTTCGAGCGACAGGATGTGCTTGGCGAAATCCAGCGTCACGGGGTCGTGCTCGGTGAACTCCCCCGCGCGGAAGGTGAGCACGAAGCGCAATGTCTTGGCCGCGCCGCCGCCCTTGCCGAAGTTGTTCACGACGGCATGGCGGTAGTCCGTCTTGACGATGAACGCGAGCAGCGCCTCGGCCTGCAGGATCATTTTTTCATCGAGCGGGTCGAGTTCGTTGCTGACCACAAGCTGTTCGATCAGGGGCGGGAGCCGCTGCGCAAACACCACGTCGGGCGACTCGGTGTTCTGGTTGTTGTAGTAATGCAGCAGTTCGAGGATGAAGGAGATTTTCAGGAACGCGATTTTTTGCGCGCGCGCCGGCTCGGTGGCCGCACGGCTTTGCTGAATTTTCTGGCGCAGCGCGAGCAGTTCGTTGCGCTTGGCGGCGGCGGCGTTCGGATTCTGTTGCAGCAACGCGTCGAACTCCGGCAGGAAGCCCAGCATGATCTCATCCACCTTGGGGCGCGGATTGAACTTGGGGTCGGTGGTCAGGTCCTTGAAAAAAATCAGCGCCTCATCGCCGAACTCCTTGAGGATGCGTTCGCGCGGAATCTGGCCCTTCACGAAACCACGGCTGGCGCGGACGACCTGCGGCGAAAAGAAATTTTCCGGTTCGGTGACGAGCGACTGGAGCATCGCCGCGTCGAGCGGGGCGTCCAGCTTGATGAGTTCCTCGACGAGCGGCGGGAGGGCGGCGAGCAGGTCGCGCTTGGTCTTGTCCATCGCCTTGAGGATGGCGGGCTGGAGAAACGTCTCGTCGTTCTTGCCGTGGACGAGCGCGGTGCAGACCTCGCTGACCTGGGAGTTGTGTTCCATCAGCCGCGAGACGATGACGCCAACATCGTTGAGGGGCAGCTTGCTCACGAGCGTGGTGAGGAGGTTGACGAGTTCGCCGTGGGATTTTTTGCGGTGCTCCACGACGCTTTGCAAAAGCTGGCGCAAATTTTTGTTGTCGTGCTCCAGCGCGGTGTTGCCGGTCTCCAGTTGCTCCACCTTCAACGTGAGCGCGCTCCATTGCCGCTGGATTTCCTCCACGGAAACGACCGGGCCGGGGCTGTTATCGGGCTGTGACATGAGGCCATATTCATCCATCGGGGGAATTCTTGCCATTCCTTTTTTGCCGCAAAATTCAACTGGCGGAAACGGAGGAAACGGAGGCCGGACGGATTCAACCTGGAAAACACTGTCGAATCAACGCAACGGCACAGCGCGGCGCAGCCGCAACCGAATTTAACCGCGGATGACGCGGATAACACGGATGGGAAAGTTTTTTTATCTGCGCCATCCGCGTCATCCGCGGTAAAAATCTTCTCAAACTAAACGAGATCCCGAGATAGCACCCGCAAAGGGGCAAAGACGCAAAGCTTGGGACGGGATGAACGGACGCCCGGATGAATCAGGATGTTTCCATCTGTCCTTTGCGCCTTGGCTGCTTGGCGTCTTTGCGTTGACTGCCGTTTCTTCCTGTTAAAAAAGCCGCGATCGCACGCGGCTTTGGTGTGACGGCGGATGAAAATTATTTCTTCAGGCTGCGGACGAACCGGTCCATGCGGTCCAGTCCCTTCTCGATGTTCACCATGCTGGTGGCGTAGCTCAAGCGGATGTAATCGTCCGCGCCGAACGCGATGCCGGGCACGGCGGCGACTTTTTCCTGCTCCAAAAGTTTCGCGCAGAAATCGGCGGACTTGAGGCCGGTCTTGGAGATGTTCGGGAACAGATAAAATGCGCCCTTCGCATTCACGCAGGTGACGCCGGGCATGGCATTTAATTTTTCATGCGCGTAGCGGCGGCGCTTGTCGTATTCCACCAGCCATTTCGGCAGGTGATCCTGCGGGCCGGTGAGCGCGGCGACGCCGCCCTTTTGCGCGAACGAACACGGGTTGCTGGTGCTGTGGCTTTGCACGGCGTCAATCGCCTTGGCGATCGGCTCCGGCGCGGCGAGAAAACCCAGGCGCCAGCCGGTCATGGAATATGCTTTCGCAAGGCCGTGGACGATGATGGTGTGGTCGTAGTGCGCCTGCGAAAAACTGGCGACGCTCTTCACCTTTGCGCCATCGTAAAGCAGATGCTCGTAGATTTCATCGCTCATGATGAGGACGTTTTTCTCCACGCAGATGTCGCCGAGCGCCTTTACTTCTTCGGGCGAATAAACGGAGCCGGTCGGATTGCTCGGCGAATTCAAAATGAACAGCCGAGTGTTCGGCGTGATGGCGGCGCGGAGCTGCGCGGGCGTGACTTTGAATTCGGTTTTGTCGGTCGTTGGCAGGATGACCGGCTTTGCGCCCGCGAGCTTGACCATTTCCGGATAGCTCAACCAATACGGGGCAGGGATGATGACTTCGTCGCCGGCCTCGCAGGTGGCGAGGATGACGTTGTAGCAGGAATGTTTGCCGCCGCACGAGACGATGATTTGCGATGGCTTGTAGGTCAGGCCGTTCTCGCGCAGAAATTTTGCGGCGATGGCCTCGCGCAGTTCGGGGATGCCGCTGCTGGGCGTGTATTTGGTGAAGCCGGCGGCGAGCGCCTTGGCGGCGGCGTCCTTGATGTGCTGCGGCGTGTCGAAATCCGGTTCGCCCGCGCCGAAGCCGACGACGTCCTCGCCGGCGGCCTTCATGGCCTTGGCCTTGGAATCAATGGCCAAAGTCATGGACGGTGCGAGCGACGCGGCGCGCTGGGAAATTTTGTAATTCATAATTGAGCGGCGAGATTTTACGGTCAAAAAGACGCGGGGCAAGAATGGAATTCGCTGCGTTCATTCCGCGCCGGGAGCGCTGGCGTGCCCCCGGCCCGTTTT
>JAYVCM010000302.1:0-6565 GCA_043749955.1 Limisphaerales bacterium
GTCTCGTCCTGCAACGCGCGCAACTGCCGCAGATGATCCACGCGGTCGGCGAGCGTCTCGACGTGGCCATAAAGCATCGTGCAGGTGCTGCGCCCGCCGAGCTTGTGCCAGGTGCGATGCACGTCCAGATATTCCTCGGCGGATTCCTTGCCCTTGGCGATGGCGCTGCGGACTTCTTTGCGAAAAATTTCCGCGCCGCCGCCGGTGAGCGAGTCGAGGCCGGCGGCTTTCAATTCAACCAGCGTCTGCTCGACGGATTTTTTGGCGAGCCACGCGAGGTGGAGAATTTCAATCGCGGTGAAACATTTTAATTGCAGCCTGGGAGCGCCGGCATCTTGCCGGCGTGTTTCTGAATTCGCGGCATTGGAACTCGCCGGCAAGATGCCGGCGCTCCCAGTATTCAGCCCCTTCAACGCCTTCAGCATGTCCGTGTAATGACTGAACGGCAGCGATGGGTGCAGGCCGCCGACGATGTGCAGCTCCGTGATGCCAATCTTCAACGCCTCGCGCGCCTTCTCGACGATCTCCTCGATGGATAATTGAAAGCCATCCGCATCGCGCTTCTTCTTCGCGAACGAGCAGAACTGGCAGGAGAGGATGCAATAGTTCGAGTAGTTGATGTAGCGGTTGATGATGAAGCTGGCGCGGTTGCCGACCTTGCGTTGCCGCACGAAATCCGCGATGGCCCCGAGGGCGTTCAGGTCTTTCGTCTCAAACAGCCGCAACGCGTCGGCCTCGGAAATGCGTTCGCCCGCGACGACCTTGTCGTAGAGGTCGCGCAGCTCGCTGCGTTGAATGAAGAAATTCATCGTCGGCATATTTAACCAGCTTTCGCCGGCCAACGCAAACACGGGCCGTGTCCTGCTCGGAACGGGGCGCGGCTGTCCCCAGCCGCAGCGGGCTGGCCAGCCACGCGTCCGCGCGAATGATCCGGACATGTCCGCTGCGATCCAGCGTGCTGCGGCTGGGGACAGCCGCGCTCCGAAGCATTTCAAATCAGGGCGCCACGCAAACGCGCCATGAGTTTGGAATGGATTTGCCGGAAATTTCTGCGACACTCCGCGACATGACTCCGCTCGTAAAACTTTTGCTCGAAGACAGCAGCCTGAACACCGCGCAGATGGCGCAGGTGCTCAACCTGTCCGAAGCCGACGTGAACCGCCAGCTCGACGACCTGAAAAAGCAGCGCGTGCTGCTCGGCTGGTCGCCGGTGCTGAACCTTTCGCACGAGGAGGCCGGCACGGTGCGCGCCGTCATTGAGGTGCGCATCACGCCCGAACGCGGCGGCGGTTTCAACCGTCTCGCCGAGCGCATCTCGCGTTTCGACGAGGTGGAGTCGTGCTATCTCATGTCCGGCGGCTACGATTTGCTGGTGTTCGTCAACGGCGCGAGCTTGCAGCGCGTCGCGGCGTTTGTTTCGGAAAAACTTTCCACGGTCGAAGGCGTGCTGTCCACCGCCACGCATTTCATGCTGCGCTCCTACAAGGAACACGGCTTCCTGCTCGAAGGCAAAGTTGAGGAAGTCGAACGGCTCAAGGTTGCGCCGTGAAAGCCGGGGAAACATTCAACATTCAACATCGAACATCCAATGAATGCCCGAATTGCAATCCTTCGACGTTGGGCGTTGAATGTTGAATGTTTCCCAATTAAATCAAAATGGACTCCTCACGCTACATCGCCAAGCACGTCATCCACCTGCCCAAGTCAGGCATCCGCGACTTTTTTGAAATCGTCTCGAAGATGAAGGACGTCATCTCGCTCGGCATCGGCGAACAGGATTTCGTCCTGGCAGGTTATTTCAGAAAATCATCCAGCGCTTTTTCTAGGTTTTGAAATGTTTCCTCCAAACGGAGCACCAGCGGAGACATTTTTTGCCAGTCCAAGTCAAACGAGTAGGCGTTGCGGAACACATGACGGAAACGCAGGTATTCATTCAACGAGTCGTGAAGTTCTTCCGGCAACAGCGCCGGCCGGTGCGCGGCCGGCGTTTTCATCCGCAGCAAAAGTTCACGATGCCATGAATCGCCGCGCACCGGCTCGCCATCCAGCTCCACCGCCACGCGCTTGAAAATATTTTCCACGCCGGTGTAGAACGAATGGAGCAAGGCTGCCAGCGCGGACAGTTCGATTTCAGTCGGAGCCGTAGTGCGGCATTTGGTGATAAGTCCGTGGATGCCAGACAACAGACGCTGCAATTGTTCGCGCTCCGCAGCTTGCTGCTTGCGAAATTTATCCCACGCGGACGAGTTCATTCTCCATGCGAAGGTAGCGGGTGAACGGCGTGTTGATGTCCAGATCAATCAAATCCACCGAACGGCCAACCAAATCGCTGACCCGCGCGCCCATGCGATAAAAAACGGACGGGGGCAGGCCGGAAACCGCCAAGTCGAGATCAGAAGCGGCATCACCCGTCCCTTTGGCAGCGGAGCCAAAGACGTAAATTTCGCGTGCGCCAGCGGTTTTGAGTTCGGCGGCGGCGCGCTGGATTAAAATGTTTGTCTCGGTGTTCACGCTGTATTTGATACTGCGTCGTTTGGGTCTGAAAGTCAAAATGTTCCCGCACGGGCTTGTATTCGTTTGCGGACACGGCGTGAATTTTCTATGCTTCGCTGATTAAATGGACTCCTCGCGCTACATCGCCAAGCACGTCATCAACCTGCCCAAGTCAGGCATCCGCGACTTTTTCGAGATCGTCTCGAAGATGAAGGATGTCATCTCGCTCGGCATCGGCGAGCCGGATTTCGACACGCCGTGGCACATCCGCGAGGCGGGCATTTACGCGCTGGAAAAGGGCAAGACGCATTACACCTCGAACCTCGGTCTGATCGAACTGCGCCGCGCCATCAACAAATACGTCGAGAAAAATTATTCCATCAGCTACCGGCCCGAAGATGAAGTCATCATCACCGTCGGCGTCAGCGAGGGTCTCGACCTCGCCTGCCGCGCGCTCATCAATCCCGGCGACAAGGTCATGTATCACCAGCCGTGCTACGTCAGCTATTCGCCGAGCATCACGCTCACGCACGGCATCCCCGTGCCGGTGCCGACGTTTGCGAAGGATAATTTTGCGCTGACCGTCGAGGCGTTGCGCGCCGCGTGGTCGCCGGGCTGCAAAATTTTGATGCTGAACCTGCCGTGCAATCCCACCGGCGGCACCTGCGACCGCGCGCAGATCGAAGCCATCGCGAAGTTCGCCATCGAAAAAGATTTGATCGTGTTGAGCGACGAGATTTATTCCGAGCTGACGTTCGAGGGCGTTCACACGAGCATCGCCAGTCTGCCCGGCATGAAGGAGCGCACGATTTTTCTGCACGGATTTTCCAAGGCGTTCGCGATGACCGGCTGGCGCATCGGCTACGCGTGCGGCCCGGCGGCGCTCATCGAGGCGATGATGAAGGTGCATCAATACTCCATGCTCTGCGCGTCCATCATCAGCCAGGAAGCCGCCATCGAGGCGCTCGTGCGCGGCGAGGACGCGATGAAAAAAATGCGCGACCAATACCATCGCCGCCGCGACTTCCTCGTGCGCCGGTTCAATGAAATCGGTTTGAAATGCCACCTGCCCCGCGGCTCGTTCTACGCGTTCCCCGACATTTCCAAAACCGGCTTGAGCGAAAAAGATTTTGCCGTCGGCCTGCTGCAAACCGAGAAGGTGGCGATGGTCCCCGGCACGGCGTTCGGCGAAAATGGCAAAGGTTTCTGCCGCGCATGTTTCGCGACGAGCTACGAACAGCTCGTGGAGGCGGCGACGCGCATCGAACGACATGTTCAGATGGTCACGGCAAAATAATTTCTCCGCCGCGGTGCGGACAATTTGAGGACACTGCTGCAACATTTTTAGGCACTGCCAGCCGGCAATTTTTTCTGCACCGGCAAATTCCGCCGGAATTATTCCATGCGTCCGCCACGGGCTGAAAATTTTGCCCGCTTTTCGGATGTGGTGGTATCAATCCTGCACAGTGGACGGCAATTAGTGCCATGCGTTTTAACACCCTTCAGCGGATTGGAAGTTTTGCCTGTGTCTGGCTGACCTGCGCCGTTGCGGCGTGGGCGCAGCCAGGCGTCGTCACGGATTATTACGATTATCCGCCGGGCAGCACGGCGCACATCGCCGGTGCGGGTTTTGCGCCGAATGAAATGGTCCAGTTGCAGGTGATCAATGTCACCAACCCGGGAGACACCGGCGAGGAGCACGCGCCATGGACGGTTGCGGCGGACGCGGGCGGCAATTTTACGGCGACGTGGTTCGTGACGTTTGACGAGCTCGACATGACGCTGCATCTCACGGCGACCGGCCAGACTTCGGGACTCGTCGCGGAAACGACTTTCACCGACGGCAACGCTTCGGACGGTTCGGGCACGATGACCGTCACGCCGGCGACGCTCGCTGCCGGCACGTTGAACACGCTGCAATTCACGTTCGCCTCGGACAGCGGCAAGGACTATCTGCCCGGATCGCTGGCGACCCTCACCATTCCCGCCGACTGGTCCGCGCCGCAGACAAATTCCCCCGCCACGCCCGGCTTCATCAGCATCGCGCCGTTCGGCGCGGGCAGCGGCAGCATCAGCAACCTCTCCGGCACGGGGCCGTGGACGGTGTCCCTCGTCTTCACCGCGCCCAAAAACGGGAACGGTTTTGTCCTCACCTATTCCAACGCGCTGGCACCCGCAGTCATCGGCACGAACACGTTCGCGGCGGCGACGCGCAACAGCACTTCGTCCGGCGGCACGCTGGTCGCGCTCGGCGGCAGCGGCACCAGCGGCAGCCCGGTCGTCACCGTCAGCGGCAGCGCGGCCACGCAACTGGCTTTCATCACGGCGGCGCAGACGTTCGCCGTCGGCACCGATTCGGGCGTGATGACGGTGCAAATCCAGAACGCCGGCGGCAATCCGACCAACGCCGCCACCGCGCGCACGGTGACTCTATCCACCACGTCCAACGGCGGCACGTTCCAGGACACGGCGGGCAATGCCATCAACAGCCTCGTCATCGTCGCCGGCCAGAACGCGACGAATTTTATTTACACGGACGCAAAAGCCGGTTCGCCCACGCTCACCGCGGGCAGCCCGTCGCCGAGCGCGCTGGTTCCGGCCACGCAGGTGGCAACGGTCAACAAGGCTTCGAGCAACATTTCCATCGCCTCCACGGCCGCGACGAACGGTTTTCGCAGCCTGGTCGGCTTCATTGCCGGGTTGCCGGCGGCGGCGACCGGCATGGTCGTATTCAAGACCAACAACATCGCTCTCAGCAGTGCGACGGCCATCAGCAGTGGCACGGCCGGCCCGCTCACCACGACGAATCTTGTGCGCGGCACGAACATTGTCACCGCCGAATATGCCGGCGATGCGAATTTCCTCGGCTCGACCAATTCGGTCGCTCAAATCATCACCAACCATCTGCCGGTCGTGTTGAACATGACCGTTTACCGGGTGCCGGGCGTGAGCCTGAAAATTCCCATCAGCGCCTTCGTCACCAACTGGAGCGACGCCGACGGCGACGCGTTGAACATCTCCGCCATCAACGACTCGACCAACGGCGTCAAGCCGTTTACCAGCAGCGCGTGGATTCTTTACCCGGGCACCTCGAAGCTGAACGACCGTTTCAGTTACGACGTTTCCGACGGTTTTGGCGGCAAGGCCGCCGCGCAAGTCAATGTGGTGGCCACGCCGTTTGTCACCGGGCAGAACGGCGGTTCACTGACCGTCGGCAACGGGGTTGTCATCGTGAAGTTCATGGGCATTCCCGGCTTCACCTATGAGATTCAGTGGACCACCAATTTCGTGTCACCCAACTGGGTGGACATTTCCACCAACTTGGCAAATACCAGCGGGGCGATCCTTGTTACGAATGCGCTGAATGGTGCCGGTGCTGGTTACTACCGGCTCAAGTGGCAGTGAAGATCTGAATTTCCTGACCTCGGTTCCGGAACATCTGGCCGGGGAAGCGGTAACTTCCCAGGCGGTCAGATGGTCGTAGAGCAACGGGAAATCGGAGACGCAAGCCAGCCGCTGCGGCGCGGTTCGTTCTACGCGTTCCCGGACATTTCAAAAACTGGCTTGAACGAAAAAGATTTCGCCATCGGTTGGTTGCAGGCGGAAAAAGTGGCGATGGTTCCCGGCACGGCGTTTAGTGACAACGGCAAAGGTTTCTGCCACGCGTGTTTCGCGACGAGTTACGAGCAACTCATTGAAGCGGCGACGCGAATTGAGCGGCACGTCGCGAACGTTGTGGCGCCGAAGAAATAATTTTTTGTAGGAGACGACGTGAGGAGTCTCATCCGAAAACGCAAAAATCGAGTCTCGTTACCTCGACTCCTACAAAGTAAATGAGGGTCGCACCTATCTGTTTATTCATGCCGGCGCTTTAACTGGTTTGACCGGAGGCTCAAGTCAGGATTAACTCTTGCAACCATGCGCCGGTCAAAATCCAAGCCAGACGAGGTCGTCATCAAGCGCTCGTTCCTCAATGCCGTCCGGCTGGAGCGCGGGCTGGTGAAAAGTTTTGACGAGTATCCCTTTTGCGTCCCGGCGATCCGTCATCTGGAGCGGCTGGAGTTCCATCCGG
>JAYVCM010000303.1:0-9917 GCA_043749955.1 Limisphaerales bacterium
TTTGGCGGTCGGCCTCGGTCTTGGCGAGTTCCGCCTTGATCCGGTCCGCACCGGCGAGACTGTCGGCGATTTTTTGCCGGCGCTCGGCGAGCACCACGGCGATCCGCTTGAAGGCGAATTTATTCAGCACGAAGAAGACCAGTGAAAAACTGATCAACTGCGCGATGAACTCCGGCCATTTGACGCCAAGTGATTCGAGCATAACGCCTCGTATTACTTGGTCGGGATCACGATCCAGGCCAGGATCGCCATGCCTTCGGCGAGCGCCATGCCGATGAACATGAACGTCAGGATTTTGCCGGCGAGTCCGGGGTTGCGGCTCATGGCGATGACGCCACCAGCGGCTGCAATGCCGATACCGATGGCCGCGCCACCGAACGCCAGACCGATGTGAAGATTTCCGTAAGCTTCAGCTAACATATACTTTTCTTTCTTGTTGGTTTTGGTTGTCACAATCCCGCAAAGCGGGACTGCAAATGGTTAAATTAATGGCCGTGTTCGTCCGACGGCATGCACAGCGTGCCGACGAACGCAATCGTCAGCATCGCGAACACGAACGCCTGCAGCACACAGACCGCCGTTTCAAACAGGTATCCCGGCAGCGACAGCAACACTGACCAGAAAATAGATTTCTGCGCCAGCGCCATCGTCAGCATGGTTTCGCCGCCATAAATGTTTCCGTAAAGCCGAAGGGCCAGCGCGACCGGGCGGATGAACATGATGGAGAACGTTTCCATGATGCCGATGAAAATGAACAGCAGGAACAACGGCACGAACGCATACTTGTTCGTCTCCACTTTCACGGCAAAAACGTGCTTCACCAGTCCAATCGGGCCGTTGTATTTCAGCGCCCAATACAGGCTCATCACGAAAAAGATGGACGCCATCGCAAACGTCAGGTTCGCATCCGAAGTCGGCGGACGGAAAAACGGGGTGTGGGCTTCGTGGATGGCGAAGGGCAGCGAACTGGCCGTGTCGCGGATGCCGTAGCCGATGCTGCCCACGCCCGGGATCAAATCCACAAAATTGGCAATCAACGCAAACAGAAAAAACGTGGTGGCAAAGGGGAACACCCAGCGCACCACCCTTGGCTCCAGCACGCCGCCCGCGAGTTCTTCCCACGCCTCGCACAGCACTTCGAGCAGGTTTTGCATTCCCGACGGAATCATTTTGATGTTCCAGGTGCTGAACCGGACGATGACCAAAATAATCAACGCCACAATCCAGGTGCAGACCATCGAGTTGGAAACCGGAAGCGGTCCGATATGAAACAATGCGGGAGCAATCGCTTTCACCACCGGCTCGGCCGCCTCGGCGTGTGCCTGAGCAGTTTCCGTCGCGACCGCCGCCGCGCCTTCGACCACATGGTCGGCGGCGGGCTGGGCATTTGCGGCCATCGCAAAAATGGCGATGACCAAAGCACAGGCTAAAATGATTTTACTGAATGGCTTCACTTCAAAAATTGCTTCCGGCGACTGGAAAACTACGGCTGGTTAGAACCGAGGACGCGCCAAGGCCGTGCAATCTGCCAGTCGTGAAAAATTTCACAAGCATATTTTCTAAAAATTTTAGGTTGGTTGCGTCAGGGCTTTCGGCAGCCAGCGGAATTTCCGGATAAGAAGTTACGTCGGTCTGCCACGCCGACGCTGCAGCCAGAACCGCAGTCAACGCACCGGCAAGCGAACGCACGCGCAAGCAAACGGAGCGCGGCATTTATGCCGCTTCACTGCACGAACGCACGGAGGCGTCGGATGCAATGAGGTGCCCCGTCCGGCGTGGACGTTGAAGCGGCATAAATGCCGCGCTCCGGCCGCACCGCGCGACCCTACCATTTTTGCCGCAAGGATTCCGGCGTCTCCCCCTGCTCTCGCAGCTTGCGCAAACTTAAAACGTCATGCCGCTTGGCCAGCCGCTCGCCCTGGTCGTCCAGCATCAAGGCGCAGTGAAAAAAATTTGGCGGCGTCAGACCGAGCGCGCGAAACAACAAGATCTGACGCGCCGTGCTGACCAGCAGATCCGCGCCACGCACGACCTCCGTGATCTGCATCGCCGCGTCGTCCGCGACACACGCGAGTTGATATGCCGGAACGCCGTCGCCGCGCCACACGATGAAATCGCCAAAATCTTTGCCCGCGACGAATCGCTGTTCCCCGCAATTTCCATCGGTGAAAGAAATCGTCTCGCCGTCAGGAACACGAAAACGGAGTGATGCGTGACGCGTGCTGCGTGAATCCGCGTCGGATGTTTTTTCACGCATCACGGAGCACGCATCACGTTTCCCCCGGCAGGTTCCGGGGTAAATCAATTCGTCATCCCCCGCGTGTGGCGCGGTGACGGCGGCCTGGATGTCCTTCCGCGAACAGGTGCAGGGATAAATAAAATTTCCCGCGCGAAGTTTTTCCAGCGCATCACGGTAGCAACTCATCCGCTCGCTCTGGTTGTAAGGCGCAAACTGTCCGCCGCAGTCCGGCCCTTCGCTCCATTCAAAGCCAAACCAGCGCAGGTCTTCCAGCATCGCGTCCACAAATTCCATCTTGAAGCGCGTGGAATCCAAGTCATCGTTCCGCAAAATCAATTCGCCCCCGCGCTGCTTTGCCCGTTGCTGCGCCGCCCAGAAGGTTTTTGCGTGGCCAAGGTGCAGGTAGCCCGTCGGCGAGGGCGCAAGGCGGCCGCGATATTTTGGCGCTGCGGAAAAATTCACGACGGCAATTAACCCGAAAACAAAAAACAAAACAACAGGAGATAACGGAGCCAGAGCCGGCGGGGCGCAGGTGGACCCTGCCCCCGACGAACGCGGGTGCTGGGTTTGGAGTTCCGCATTTATGCGGCCCGGGTGGGTGAACGCGCCGACCCGCCTAAAGGCGGAACTCCAAACGGGGGCAGAGTCAAGCGGCGCCCCTCCGCCTCCTTCTCCCCCTCGGAGGGGAGAAGGATTGAGGATGAGGGGTGGCCGGTGAATCAAGACGCGTAAATTTAGTTTGGGCAATTGACCCCTCACCCTAACCCTCTCCCCTAGCAGGGGAGAGGGAAAAGCAACTCGGCTCGCCAGAATTTGGGTGTGGACATTCGCTGCCGCCAAATTTAATAATTTCTTTATGAACCTAATTAAATCCCTCACGCGGGAGCCTTCGTCGTCGAAGCTCCTGGTTTTAGTTTCCATTTTGTCCGGCGCGACGGCGGGTCTCGCCCAGTCGAGCGCGCCGGCACCAATCGTGCAGATCCACGCCGACAAGGTCACGGCCAAGATGCCGCCGACGTTTTACGGGCTGATGACCGAGGAGATCAATTATTCCTACGAAGGCGGGCTTTACGGCGAACTCGTCCGCAACCGCGCGTTCAAGGCGGACGCCATCCAGGAACCCATCAAGCCGGAAAATTATGACCCGGCGAAAAACTATCCGGTGAAAATCGCCGTGAACAACGCGCCAAAATTCTGGAGCGCGGTCGGCAGCGCGAAAATCTCGCTCGACACTAATACCGTTCTGAACGACGCGCTCAATGTCAGCCTCAAACTGGACGTGAGCGGCGCGGCGAAGAATTCTCCAGCGGGCGTTGCCAATGGAGGTTACTGGGGAATTCCAGTCCGCCCGACCACGATCTATCACGCTTCCTTTTACGCCAAGGGCAAGAATTTCAGCGGCCCGCTCACCGTCGCCCTCACGAGCGCGAATGATGGAACCGTTCTGGCCAGCGCGGAAGTTTCCGGCGTTTCTTCAAGCTGGAAAAAACATGAAGTGACCTTGACCACCGGCGACATGGCACCGTCCAAGGATAATCAACTGGTCATCACCACAACGAAGCCGGGAACGTTTTTCAATCACCACGGCACGGTCTGGCTGCAACAGGTTTCTTTGATGCCGCCGACCTTCAAGGACCGTCCAAACGGCAACCGCCCGGACCTCTCGCAAATCCTCGCGGACGCGCACCCGAAATTTCTCCGCTTCCCCGGCGGCAACTACGTCGAGGGCGATTACTTCAGCGAACGCTTTAACTGGAAGGAAACCATCGGCCCCGTCGAGCAGCGACCCGGTCATCGCAGTTGCTGGGGTTACTGGTCCACGGACGGTTTTGGTTTGCCGGAATTTCTCGGCTGGTGCCAGGACTTGAACCTGGAGCCGGTGCTCGCGGTCTTCGCCGGTTATGTGCTGAAAAAAGATCATGTCCCCGCCGGCCCGAAGCTGGAGCCTTACGTCCAGGAAGCGCTGGAGGAGATTGAATACGTCACCGGCGACGCCTCGACCAAGTGGGGCGCACAACGTGTAAAAGATGGTTATCCAAATCCTTTCAAGCTGCGTTACGTCGAGATCGGGAACGAAGATTGGTTCGACACCTCCGGCAGCTACGACGGACGCTTCGCGCAATTTTACGACGCCATCAAGGCCAAGTATCCGCAGCTCAAAATCATTTCCACCGTCGGCTACGAACATTCGCAATCCCAGCGCGTCCATAGCCGCACGCCGGATTTGGTGGACGAACATTACTACCGCTCGGAGGAAGAAATGGAATCGCAGTCCTTCGTCTATGATTCGCGCGACCGCAGCAATCCGACCAAGATTTTCGTCGGCGAATGGGCCACGCGCGTCGGCTCGCCCACGCCGAACTTGGCCGGTGCGCTCGGCGACGCCGCGTGGATGTGCTGCATGGAACGCAACGCCGACATCGTGCTGATGCACTGTTACGCGCCGCTGTTCGTGAACGTCAGCGACCTCGGCGCGGGCCGTTCGATGCAGTGGAAATCCGACCTCATCGGCTACGACGCGTTGAACAGCTACGGCTCGCCGTCGTATTACGCGCAGAAAATGTTTGGCACGCATGGCGGCGACGAAGTGCTGGCGACTGAAGCGCAAAATCTTCCGACCTACGAATGGAAAAGACCGGCCACCCGGCGCAACAACGTGGATCAACCGGCCCGGACGAACGAAGTGAAATCGCTGTTCTACTCCGCCACGCGCGACACGGCCAGCGGCAACATCATCGTCAAGATCGTGAACCGCGCCGATGCGCCGCAGGAAGTGAAAATTGAAATCAGCGGCGTGGGTTCCATCGCGGACAAAGGCACGGTCACGGTGTTGAAAGGTGACAACCGCGACGCGACCAATTCAATTGATGACCCGACGAAGGTGATCCCCGCCACGGAAACCGTGACCGGCCTCGGCACCAGTTTCACGCGCGCCTACCCGCCCTGCTCCATCACGATTCTGGAATTGGGCGCGAAGTAAAGATTCTCCAAACCAAGACGGCCTGCCATCACTGGCAGGCCGTGCTTTTGCTTCAACCAACGCCCCAAATTGGGTTTAAATGAGAAACCCAGATCGGTTGCAAGAAAGTGCGCTGCGCCCTCCGGATCGAACCGGCATTCTCCACAATTGCTCAATTGATTTTTTGCGCTAGGGTGGATGGCCATGCGACGACGAAACCCGTGCCTTGATCGGACCGCTCCAAACTGGCCGGGATTTTTCCTGGCTGTGGCGCTGGTCGTGTCAACGGTTTCCCGGGCACAAACCAATCTGCCGATCTACACCGACTCGCTGCTCAACGGCTGGCAGGATTACAGTTATTGCACACGGAGTTTCACCAACCATTCGCCGGTTCATGCCGGCACCAATTCCATCAGCGCGACCATCGCCAGCGCCTACGGCGGCATTCAGTTGTATCACCTGGACATGACGAATTCCGCCTACGGCACCATCAGCTTCTGGCTCCATGGCGGCACCAACGGCGGGCAACTGCTCCAGATGTATGGCAACCTCGGCTCGCCGCCCGCCGCGCAAGCGCCGCGCTATCATCTGGCCACGCCGCTGGCCAACACCTGGCAGCAATACACCGTTCCCCTGTCCGCGCTCGGCGTGGCCAACAAAACAAATTTCACCGGGTTCGCCATCCAGGATTCCAACGGCTCGGCGGAGCCGACTTTTTTCCTCGATGACCTCCAGCTCATCAGCGTCAACGGACCGGCCCTGACGCATCTCTCTGTGAACGCGGCGCAACCCATCCGCACGGCGGACGCGCGCTGGTTCGGCATGAACGCGGCGCAATGGGACAACGCCTTCGACACGCCGACGACGCTGACGCAACTCGCCAGCATCGGCGCGCGCGCACTGCGTTTTCCGGGCGGCTCGAATTCCGACGACTATCGCTGGCTTGAAAACCGGCAGGGCGCATTCACCTGGCATTGGGCGACAAGCCTCGCGAATTTCATCCACATCGTCACCAACGCGAATGTCTCCACGATGATCACCGTGAACTACGGCACCGGTTCCACCAACGAAGCCGCCGCATGGGTGGCGTATTGCAACGCCGGCACCACCAACACCAAATCGCTCGGCGTGGATGCGCTGGGCACGAACTGGAACACGGCGGGTTCGTGGGCGGCGTTGCGCGCGGCGGCTCCGCTCGGCACGGATGACGGCAAAAATTTTCTCCGCATCGGCCGCACGGCGCCGCTGGGCTTCAAGTATTGGGAGATTGGCAACGAGGAATATGGCTCGTGGGAAACCGACAGCAACGCCGTGCCGCACGATCCTTACACTTACGCCGTGCGCGCGGGCGGCTACATCGCGCTGATGAAAGCCGTTGACCCGTCCATCAAAATCGGCGTCGTGGTCACCACTGGCGAAGACGGCTACGCCAACAACACGCTGCATCCCGTCGTCAATCCGCGCACCGGCCTCACGCACAATGGCTGGACGCCCGTGCTGCTCGCGACACTGAAAACTTTGGGCGTCACCCCGGACTTTATCATCCACCACGTTTATCCGCAAAATCCCGGCAGTGAGAGCGACGCCGGTTTGCTCGCGCCCGTGACCGGCTGGGTGAATGACGCCGGCAATTTGCGGCAGATGGTCACGGATTATTTTGGCGCGGGCGGAACGAACATCGAACTCGTCTGCACGGAAAATAATTCCGTCTCTTCCGGCCCCGGCAAACAAACCACGAGCCTCGTCAACGGTCTGTATATGGCAGACAGTCTCGCGCAGCTCATGCAGACGGAGTTCTACGGCTTGTTCTGGTGGAATTTCCGGAACGGCGGCGTGGAAAGCGGCAACAACAACAACGCGTCGCTCTACGGCTGGCGGCTCTACGGCGAATACGGAATGGTGGACGGGACGAATTCTTATCCGACTTTTTACACCGCGAAGCTCATGACGAATTTTGTCCAGACCGGCGACACCGTCATCACCGCCGCCACGGACTACGCCACGCTCTCGACTTATGCAGCGCGCCGGCAGAATGGCAGCCTGACGATTCTGACCATCAACAAAGACCCGGTGAACACGTTTACGGGACTCGTGTCCGTCGCGAACTTCACACCGTCAGCGGGCGGGAAAATTTTTTCCTACGGCATCCCGCAGGACACCGCCGCGCAGACCGGCCTCGGCTCGCCCGATGTGGCGCAGGCCACGTTCACCGTCGCCGGAACGAATTTCAACTGCGCCTTCCCGCCTTACTCCGCCACCGTGCTGTCGCTCGCGCCCGCGCCGGCGAAGTTGGCGGCGCTGCCGCTGTCGCCGTCCGCCACCCAGTTCATCTTTCAACTCCAGGGACAGGCGGGCGTTCCCTACGTCATGCAACGCTCGACCAATTTGGTGGCGTGGATCTCAATCAGCACGAACACACCGCTGACCAATGCGTTGAATCTCACCAACTCATTTTCTCCAACCACCCCAAAACAGTTTTGGCGGGCGGTATGGCAGCCGTAAGCCGCAACCCCGGGAGCGCCGGCTTCCAGCCGGCGGTTTCAGAAAACAACCGTCAACTCGCCGGCAGGATGTCGGCGCTCCCGGTTCCGCCGCCAGCCTGCCGAAACAACCTGTTCAAAATGTCACAGCAGCAGGCCCGCAATCGTCGCCGTCATGTAGCTCGCGAGCAGTCCGCCGATCATCGCGCGGATGCCGAGCCGCGCCATGTCCCCGCGACGTTCCGGCGCGAGCGAGCCGATGCCGCCGACCTGGATGGCGATGCTGGAAAAATTGGCGAAGCCGCACAGCGCGTAAGTCGCCAGCGTGAAACTGCGTTCGTCCAAAATCATTTTGGGACTGGTGAGATCGAGGTAGCCGATGAATTCATTGAGCACGATGCGTTCGCCGAGAATCTGGCCGACGGCGAGGCAGTCGTGCGCCGGCACGCCCATGAGCCACGCGAACGGCGCGTTGACCCAGCCGAAAACGGTTTGCAGCGGACGGTCCGTGTGGACGCCGGTGTAACCCAGCGTGTGGCTGATGAGAAAATTCGCCATCGCCACAATCGCGATGAACGCGATGAGCATGGCGATGACATTGATCGCAAGCATCATGCCGTCGCCCGCGCCGCGACAGAGCGCATCAATCGAATTGGTCGTCGTGCGCGGGACATCGGCAGGCGAACTGGCAGCAGTTTCGCTCTGTTCCGTTTCCGGCAGCATCACTTTGGCGATGAGCAGCGCGGCGGGCGCGCTCAACACCGACGCAGTGAGCAGATGTCCGGGCATGTCCGGGTGGCCCGCGTCCATGCCGAGCTTGGCATAGACCGCCGCGACGCCGCCCGCGATGGTCGCCATGCCGCCGGTCATCATGCAGAGCAGTTCGCTGCGCGTCATGCGCAGGATGTAGGGCTTGATGACGAGCGGCGCCTCGGTCTGCCCCATGAAAATGTTCGCGGTGGCGGAAAGCGTCTCGCTGCCGCTCGTGCGCATCGCCTTGCGCATCACCCACGCGACGGCATGGACGATTTTTTGCAGGATGCCCCAGTGATAAAACAGCGAGGAGAGCGCCGCGACGATGATGATCGTGCCGATGATGAGGATGCCGAAAATCAATCCGTTCTCCGGGCCGAAATTTTTTGCCAGCAGCGCGCCGTCCGCCAGCGGGCCGAAAACGAACTTGCAGCCTTCGTTGGAAAACATGATGAGCCGGTTGACGGCGCGTCCGGCGAAATCAAACGTCGCCGCGCCCCACGGCGTTTTCAAAATCAGCAGGGCGAAGGCGAACTGCAGGCCGACGCCCCACAGCACCGTGCGCCACGGGAACAGCCGGCGTTTTTCAGAAATCGCCCAGGCCGTCGCAACCATCACGATGAGTCCGAGCAGGCTGATGAATTTGAGTTCCATGTTTTCAGCAACGGAGCGCCGGGCACCGTCCCGGCCAGTTTCTAGTGCAACCGCGACTCGCCGGGACGGTGCCCGGCGTTCCAATTATTTTTTAGCGTGCTCCAAAACTTCCTTGTAAATGTGCGGGTGCAGCACGCCGACGAACGGAAGATTGCGGTAACGCTCCGCAAAATCAAGCCCGTAGCCGATGACAAAATAATCCGGGATCTCGAAGCCGACGTAGTCCGCCTGGATCTTTTCCACGCGGCGCGCCGCCTTGTTCAGCAGCACGCAGGTCTTGATGCGGCGCGGCTTGAGCGCCTGCAACTTGGGAATCACGCGGCTCAAGGTTTTTCCCGTGTCGAGAATGTCGTCCACGAGCAGCACGTCGCGGCCGCGCACGTCAATGCGCAGTTCCTTGGTGAAAACGAGTTCACCCGACTCCGTGCCCGCGCCATAGCTGGAAACGCCGATGAAATCCAAACGCAACGGCAGATTCAAATACCGGATCAAATCCGCGAGGAACATCACTGTGCCGCTCAAGAGCGAGACGACCACCATTTCGCGCCCGCGAAAATCTTTTTCAATCTGCCGCGCCAGAATTTTTATCCGCCCGGCGAGCTGCTCGTCGGTGATGAGGATGCTCTCGACTTCCTTGCGCCAGCGCGGGGGGACGTTTTTTTTGGTGACTGCCATGCCGAAGCGTAATGGGTTTTTCCCGGTTGCCGAGAAATTTTAACCGCGATTTTTTTAGCCGCCATGGCAGTTCATATAGCTACGGCACATTCCCAGACGCTGGCGCACTGCCCGATGATTTCCGAAATGCGCGAAGCGTCTGGACTGCGGTTGCTTT
>JAYVCM010000304.1:0-12717 GCA_043749955.1 Limisphaerales bacterium
ACAAAATAAGAAGGGAGGTTTCCATAATAGGATTTTTAGCTTGCTGACTGCTTAATGATAAACACCCGCGAAGATAAACCGTCAATCGAATTATTTCCACTGCGTTTGACGTTGCCGCCTTGTCGTTCTAATTTCAGCGCGTGTTTGAACTCGTTTCCGATTACGCGCCCGCCGGCGACCAGCCGCAGGCGATTGAAAAATTGACCGCCGGAATTTTGTCCGGTGCGAAGCACCAGACGTTGCTCGGTGTTACCGGTTCGGGAAAAACTTTCACGGTGGCGAACGTCATCCGGAACATCAACAAGCCCACGCTCGTCATCTCGCACAACAAGACGCTCGCCGCGCAACTTTATGCCGAGTTCAAAAGTTTTTTCCCGAACAACGCCGTCGAATACTTCGTCAGCTACTTCGATTTTTACCAGCCGGAAGCCTACATCCCGCGCACCGACACGTTCATCGAAAAAGATTCTGCCGTGAACGACGACATCGAGCGGCTGCGCCTTTCCACGATGGCCTCGCTGTTCACGCGGCGCGATGTCGTCGTCGTCGCCAGCGTGTCGTGCATCTACGGCATCGGCAGCAAGGAGGATTACGCCGCGATGGTCATTCCCGTCCGCGTCGGCCTGGAATTGTCACGCGAACAACTCTTGTCGCGCATGGTGGACTTGCAGTATTCGCGCAACGACATCGCCTTCGAACGCGGCAATTTTCGTGTGCGCGGCGACACCGTGGAAGTCCGGCCCGCCGGCCGCGAGGACGGTTTGCGGATTGAATTTTTCGGCGACGTGATTGAGAAACTCACGCGCTTTGAGCCGTTGACGGGAAAGAAAACCGAAACGCTTCTGGCGAACACCATTTTCCCGGCGAAACAATTCGTGACCACCGGCGACAAAATGAAAAGCGCTCTCCTCGCCATCCGTGAGGAGCTGGGCATCCGCATCGCTGAGTTCGAGCGCGACGGCAAATTGATCGAGGCGCAGCGCATCAAGATGCGGACGGAATTCGACCTGGAGATGATGGAGGAGATGGGCTTCTGCTCCGGCATTGAAAATTATTCGCGCCACATCGCCAACCGCCCGCCCGGCTCGCGCCCGACGACGTTGTTTGATTTTTTCCCGGATGATTATCTTCTCGTGCTGGACGAATCGCACGTCACCGTGCCGCAGATTGGCGGGATGTTTGAAGGCGACAAGTCGCGCAAAACCGTTTTGGTGGATCACGGTTTCCGATTGCCAAGCGCGTTGGATAATCGCCCGCTGAATTTTCTGGAATTTCAAGGACTGCAAAACCAGACGATCTACGCCAGCGCCACGCCCGCACCGCGCGAGATTGGGTGGTCAAGGGCAAGCGCCGGTGTAGCGGCAGGCATCCTGCCTGCCGTAGAGCCAGGCTTCCAGCCCGGCGGAAAAATCGTGGATAGTCCAAAGCCCGTTGAAAATTTGAGAGACATTTCCAATGCGAGCGCCAATCCGGGCGGCAAGATGCCGCCCTCTACGGCAGGCTGGAAGCCCGCCGCTACATTGCCCGGCGTCGTGGAACTCGTCGTGCGGCCGACGGGATTGATTGATCCCAAAGTCACCGTCAAGCCGCTCAAGGGCCAGATAGATGACCTGATGGAAGAAGTCCGCAAGCGCGGCGACAAAAAAGAACACACGCTCGTCACCACGCTCACCAAGCGCACGGCGGAGGAACTGACGGATTACCTGCGCGACATCGGCATCCGCGTGCAATACCTGCACAGCGAAATCGGCGCGATTGAACGCGTGGAAATTCTGCGCTCGCTCCGCAAAGGCGAGTTCGACGTGCTCGTCGGCATCAATCTGCTGCGCGAGGGGCTGGATTTGCCGGAGGTTTCCCTCGTGGCGATTCTCGATGCGGACAAGGAAGGTTTTCTCCGCAGCGAAACGAGTTTGATCCAGACCGCCGGTCGCGCCGCGCGGCATTTGAACGGTGAGGTGATTCTTTACGCCGACGTGATGACGCAGAGCATCCAGAAATTTCTCGCTGTCACCGAGAAACGTCGCGCGCGCCAGATCGCCTACAACACCGAGCACAACATCACGCCGCGCAGTGTGAGCCGCGCCGTGGAGGAAAGCCTGGCCGTGCAGGAAGACCAGCACGCGGCGGCGATGGGCCTGTTGCGCGAGACCACGACCGACCTGGATGCGACCGAAACCATCCGCGAACTCGAAGGCGAGATGCTCAAGGCCGCCGAAGATTTGCAGTTTGAAAAAGCCGCGCTGCTCCGCGACCAGATCAAGGAACTCAAGCACATGATTGACGGGACGAAACCGGAAGCGAAGCCGGTGAGCTATCGGAAATCAAAAAAGAGTCGGCGGTGATTTACCGTTGCCAAAGCCAGAACAGACGCATCTAAATTCGTTTGGCTTTTGTTGTTCCCATTAACACCGTGGCTTTAGCCCGGTGCAAAAAGCCATGCTGGCGGTTCAAACCGTTTCAACGGTTTCCGGTGCGGTGACCCGAAAGCCGTTGAAACGGCTGAATACTTCCCGCCGCCTGCGTTCACCGGGCTAAAGCCACGGTGTTAATGAGAAATTTAGCTGCGTCTGCCTTGCTGCCAAGGCTCGCTTGACTGGCATCACCCGTGATGTCAATTTGCCTCGCCGCGCGTGGTGACACCGGCGCAACATCTGAAAATTGTAAAATGAAAACTATTCCTTATCGGTGCGACAATTCACGGCACAAGGCGTTGCTTGGTGCGGCACGTTCCAACGGCACGAGCGTGCAAAGACTGTTCGACAATTTTGTCACGCACGTCCTTGCCGCGCGTCAAGCGGAAGCCCGTTTTGTGGCGCGGCAGCGGCGCGGCAATCCGGCACGCGGACGCAAACTGCTGGCTGAAATCCGCCAGCGCATCGCAACTCGCACCAAGTGACAAATGCTTGAAGCATCTTGTTGGCGGCACGAAATTATGACCACGGAACAAATCATTGGTTTGAGTCTCACCTTGCTGGTGATGCTGGCCGGATTGATCGGCAGCCTCCTGCCGGTGCTGCCCGGCACGCCGCTGGTCCTGCTGGCGGCAGTCGGACACCGGCTTTATTTCGGCGAAGCCAGCGTCAGCAATACCATCTTGATCATCCTGGTCGCGCTCACGCTGATTTCAATCCTGTTTGATTTTCTGGCCGGCATGTTGGGCGCAAAGAAATTTGGCGCGACCTGGCGCGGCATGACCGGCGCGGTCATCGGCGGGATCGTCGGCCTTTTCTTCAGCCTGCCGGGAATCATCCTTGGCCCTTTCATCGGCGCAACGCTTTTTGAAATGCTGGGCGGACAGGAGTTCAAAAAGGCCAGCCGCGCGGGCGTGGGTGCCACGGTCGGCTTGCTGCTGGGTATCGCGGGCAAATTTTCCATCTGCGTGGTGATGATGATCCTCTTCGCCACGAGTGTGATTCTTCGTTCCTAGCCGCTGGTCAGCAATATCACTTGGCATTGAGATTTTGACATTTCTTATGCCGGGGGTTCGGTGTTCCAATCTTGTTTGCACCCATCGTTCTCCCACCATTCACGGATGGCCGCCACCCTTTGATCGTCGGGCATTTTTTTGAAGCGGTCCTGATCCAGTTTGGCGGTTTCGATCATCGCGCTGGCAGCCAGTTTGCAGATCTCGGGATTCTGGTGGGCCAGTAATTGCGCCAGTTGCGGCATGACCCGGCGCGGCGCGGGGCCGATTCGCTTGAAGGCGTAATTGAAGTTTCCATTGTCGGCATTTTCCCGGGCCAGAATCAGGAGCGGCTTGGCGCAGCCCGCCGCCCTTCCCAGCGCACCCAGCGCCGACAGCGCGTTGTTGTAATCCTGAAACGGCTCGCCCCGATGGATGATCTGCATGATCACCGGCAAGGCCGGCAGCGCGTTGGTGTCCAGTTCGCTGCAAAAAATCAGCGTATGGGACACTTCCTGGCCGGTGCGCAACTTGTAGAGAATGACCGGGAAAAAGTTCTCTTGGTCGGCGAGCAATTGTTGTTTGATGGGCGGCAGATTGGTGCCCGCCTCGCCGATTTGCTGTTTCCAGAGCTGATCCAGCTTGCGGTTTATTACCTCGAAGTTCGCCGGTTTTTGCGACGGCGTATCCGGAAGTTTCCCGCAGCAGTCCATGATCTCCCCATCGGCCCCGGCATAAACCCTGATTTTGCGCAAGGCATCGAAGGCCGCGCTTTCAATGGACTGTGACCAGCCATTGTTGCGGTTCAAGGGCAAGCCTGTGCCTTCAGTCCGGCGCAGCACATCCTTGAGCAGATCCAGCGCCTCGAAAGTTCGCCCCTGCGCCTGCTCCAGCAGCGCGAGGTCGTAGGCCGCCGTCAGCCGTTTCTCCTTTGGCAGCGACGCGTCGTCACGGAGAGACTCCAGTATTTCCTTCGTCAAGTCCGAGGGCGGAAGCGCGTGCGCCATCTCGGCCACTTTCCCCATCAGCGGTTCGTAGCCATAATCCTTTCCATAAATCACCGGCTGAACCAGCGTGGAATTCTCCAGCACCTGATACTCGATGTCGTTGGCCGGAACCCCTCTCGTCGGATCAGCCGGGTCCAACAGAAAATCTTTCCGATACTGTCTGGCGGCTCCCCAAAGGAAGCTCAACTGCGCGGGCACACCTTGCTGTTGCTGGACCACTTCACCACATTTATCAATCACCACCGCGCGCTGCCGCCGGTCCACGCAATTCAACAGCGGGCGTCCCAATTCCAAGATCTTTTGCGTTTGCTTCGCGGTAACCGCAGCGGTGAATTCCTGAAACTGCTCTCGCTCCTGGACGATTGCCTGCAACAGGTTGCTGTGAATCACCCCGGCCTGTGACCGGACGACGGAATCTTGGGACGTGCGCAGAGAATTGGCCAGTTGCCAGGCGGGTGCCGGCCGGTTTTGCTTCAAGTAGTCGTTGAGCCGTGACAGCCGTGGCGCGTCCGTGACCACGCGCGCGGAAGCCGGGGCCATCTTCGCGGCGGCTGACGGGGGATGAAACGTGTTATTGGTGAAGACGGCGTTCAGGTAGCGCCGGTCGTTCACGGCGACATACACGTAGCTGCCTTCGCCATGATTGGTGACCTCCACTAAATTTTTTGCTTCATAGCTGTCCGGGAACCACTGAAGCAATCGGGCAAAATCGTTGGTCAAGGGATTGGGAGCCAGATGGGTCGCGGTGGGCAGGTAAAAAATCCGGCGGCTCATTTCGCGTTCCCGCCACAAGGCTGATGCGAGCCAGAACGATGCGTCCGGTGACTGACGATTGGTCGCGATGACGCCGACCGCTTTTTCCAAAAGCATTTTCCGGGTTTCGCCCGCGTAGAAATCCGCCAGCCCGACCCAAAGCCGGGCGGATTGCGGATTGGCTGCGGCCAGCCGTAATGCCTTGGCGAAGGCGACATCTGGCTGATCCAACCGCACCGGTTCCGGCAGGGGACCCGTCCTGATTGCCTCAACATTCTTGGCCGGCGATTCCGGTTTGCCCCCCCAAAATATTTTTGCCAGAGCGGCGCAACTGTCCTCGTCCGTGCTGGAGGACTGAATTTTCGCCTGCCGCAGAACTTCGCCGGACAAGAGATTCTGCTGGCGGACCGCCAGCGTTTCGGAATCGGGCGCCTCCAGATAAATCAGGTCATCCACGACCAGCCAGACGCTGCGGTCATTGAGCGGCGCGGCCATCTGGCCGGTGAGCTGCAGATCAATTTCCCGCGCCGTGGCCCCGATGGATGCCGGCTCGAACAATTCAAATTGGCTGGCTTGCGCCAGCACCTGCACAAACGCCGCGCGGCTGGCGGCGGATATTTTCTCCCCCGCCACCACGGCCACCACCGGCCGCTTCAAATCCGCCGGCATGCGACTGCGGTTGGTTTCGGAGCCAGACAGGATTTCTGCCAGTGGAACCAAATTCAACTTCGTGTAAGCCCGTGCTTCCCAGCTTCGAGCCAGGTTGAAATGCTTGTCCTTTTCGTAGCTGTTCCGGAACCACGGCACTGCCGAGGCGTAGTCGCTGCGACTGTAATATTCCAAGCCCTTGAAGAATGGCAGGGCTGCTTCCGGCAGCCACGTCATCATCTCAAACTCCGAGCGTTCCGCCCGCTCCGGTTTCGGAAGTTGCAGCCGCTGGTTCACTTCCTTGGCCAGCGCTTCGATGGCTGGCAGCCAGCCGTCCGGATAAGCGCCGCTCTGTGTCAAAGTGAATTCCACCGTGGCCTTGTCCGCGCGGACGATTGAAAGCGTCAGCGCAAATCCGCCCGCTCCCGGAAACGCAACGCTCCCGCCGACAAAATAATCCACCGCCGGCAGCTTCGCCTGCGTCAGCGTTTCCAGCGACAGCAGGCGAAGCTCGCGCTCGGCGAGCACCAGCCGGATGTTCCGGCGTTCCAGAACCGGCACGTCCTGCTTCTGCAACGCCATCTCAAAGTAATCCTCCAGCCCCGCCACCCGTTCGCTGACGTTCGCCGCCGATTTTTCCCCCTGAAAATCCAGCACGGCGACGTTATTGGATGCGCCCCCGGTTCCCGCCCACGCCACGGTTTGTGTGATCAGCAAAGCAATCCAGCAGCATGAAAACACTGTCGTCAGGTAAATCAGACGGCGTCCGGTCATGCGGCTGTGGTTGGTTAAATCGGTCATGACTGGTTTTTAGAATGGCCGTTGGAATTGTTGCCGGTGCGGATCCCATGTCCAGCGGGACTGGTTGGCTTTCAGGAACGCGACCACTTCGTCCTCCTTGCTGGGCAGTTCAATCAGGGTGCCAAGGTCTGCCCGGAGTTTTTCGGGATCGGCTTCATCGGCGATCAACAACCCCTCGATCCCCTCGGGCACGCCGTGCCGGATGGCGATCTGGGAGATGCGCCTCAGCTCGTAGTGATCCGACTCCTGCAACTTCAATCTCAGGCAACGGGCCAGGGCGTCACGCAAGCCGGCCTCCAGTTCATCGGATTTATCTGCGCCGGCCGCTTCGTCCATGAGAAATACATCCGCATGATGATTGATGCGTTTTTCCGAGATTTGATCGAGCACGAGCGCGTATAACGGACGCACGCGGGCGTGAACCACTTCATGGATCAGGGAAGGGGGGACGAACTTTGCGCCGCTGTGTTCCCGCCACACCTCGGCCAATGCTTCAGCCGTCGCCCGGGGGTCAAGGCGGTTGGCCAAGGCAATCAATCCCCAATGCTTCGTGCAGGCGACCACCACCCACGCGGCATCCGCCTGGGTCGCGGTTCGCTTGAGCATCTCCATCAGGGCGTTCTCATCCCATGGTTCACCGGATTGGGGCAGCAGCGCCAAAACCGCCGGAACAATGTCGTGGCCGTATTGCGCGATGAATGATTGGATCCGGGAGTTTCGGTTGGGCGGGCTGGTCGCGTGCGCCAGCTCGACCAGCAGGTTGGTCAGCGCTGGCAACACCATGGGATCGGGCGGCGGCAGTGGCGGTGACGGGACGGGGCGGGCTTTGGTTCCGGTGACGGGCCGTTTGTAAGGGCCGTCCACCTCGCCGAACTTCGGCGTCCCCAGATCCTGATGCAGTTCCTTGAGCAATTGCGCCGAGCGAACCCCCAGTCCACTGGACGACCAGCTCGAGTTGTTCCAATCATTCTTCTCCAGAAGCGCGACACTGTCATCGCCGCCAATCTTGATGGCGATCTGTCGCAGCCATTGGGCGGCTTCCTCCTTTCGATCCAACTGGATGAGACATTGCGCCAGATAAAAAGCCGCGCTATGCCAGCGGGTGTCATAATTTTTTGTCCAGAGCAGATCCACCTCGCCAATGCTCTTGCCCCACCACAGGTTTGTCCGGTCGCAGCCCGGTTCTTTTTCCAAACGGTAAACGCCGCGTTGCTCCGGATGTTCCAAAAAATCTATGGCTCCCCGATAACAGGCGGCCGCTTTTTCGAGATCGAATTGGCTGCCGGTCTGGTATTGGCGTGCCGCGGCGAACAACTCCACCCACGAGGCCTGCACCGGTGGCAGGCCGAGTTCGCGCCGCAGCTTTTCGACTTCTGCCTGGGGATGCTCCAGATTTCGGTCCAGCGCGATTTCCAAGAGCGCAGTGGCCAATCCGGGACAATCCCTGGTGGCGACGCCGGCGGCCACGGCCATCTGATAATATTCCAGGGCCGGCAGATAATTTTTATTTTTAATTTCAAGCTGCCCCTTCTGGATCCAATCCGCGCCGGGCACTGCGGTGGCGGCTACCGGCACCGGCGGCGGCGCGGCCTGGGTGGGACGCGCGATGGTTTCCCCCAGCTTGACCAGCTCCTGTTCCAACCGGGACTGGATGCCGGGCGGATCTCCGCCGCAGCCATACACTCGTTCCGGGCCAAAAAAGTCGCCGAGATAAGGCCCCAGTGGCAGGCAGAAATTGCGGACTTTGTTGGATAGCATGAAATCCAATCCTTGATGGAACACGAGCCTGGCCTCGTCGCGTTTGCCGGATTCGCGCAGGCCGGAGCCTTCGAGAAAAAAAGTCGCCGCCAGCATTTCAAATTCCGCCTCGCCCCGGTTCGCGCCTATTTTCGCGTTGCGATCAAAGTGCGCCACCAGCGATTGTAAAATCTGGCGCGATTTTTGCGCCTGCGTTATCGCCTCCGGCCAGTCTTTCGCCCGCCACGCCGTGACGGCGAGATTGTAACGCAGGCAACCCGCAGCCAGCGATTGCGGATACACCGCCAGCAATTGACCGCTCAAATTGGTGATGGCCGCTGGGTTGACCAATCCCGCAGCGCCTGAAGCCGGAGAAGGTTCCCAGAAAAGCCAGCGGTGCGTGCCGAGAAAAGTGTTGTCCGCATGGGGCGCATGGATGTCGAGCCGCTGCAGGCATTGCTCGATCTCATACGCCGCCAGTCGCGGGCGGCCCGTGGCCCCAAAAGCATTGGCCAGCGCCCGATGCGAATCACTGCTGCCCGGTTCGCGCCGGACTTGCGCCATCGCGGCGACCAGGTCTCGATAAATCGGACGCAGATCAGTGGCTTCCTCATTGGTCACCACGGCGGAAGATTCGGGCGTCACCACCGGCGCAATGGCTGGAGCCAGACGGTTCGTCCATGCGCCGAGCAATTCGCCGACGAGCGCGGGAATCTGTCCCGGCAAGGTGGCGGCCGGGCCGGTGCGTTCACTGCGCGCCATGACCACGGCATTCAACGGATTGACCAGTGACAATTCCATCGCCGTCTGGTTGGAGCCGTCCGGGTGGACGCGGCACAGAACCAGTCCATCGGCTGCCAGCCACCGGCCATAGCGCGGCGCGTTTTGACCGGCAAAAAAAGAACTCAACCGCAGATCCTGTTCCGCCACGGATGCCCCGATGCCTTCAAAGGCAAACAGGCGGACTTGATCCGTCGCGAGCAGACTGCGGATCAGGGCGGTGTCCAGCGCGGAGGATTCAAGGCCGCTGTCCCCGGCAGTCACCACCGGATGGAGCAGCGCGAGCACCGGTTTGCCGGTATGAACCGGAATGTTGGTTGGGCTCGTCGTGGCCATGCCGAGGTGCTGGAGGACCGTGGCCATTTCTTCGCGCCGGATGGCGGCCGGCTCCGCAAGCCCCGCCATTTCGTAGGCCTTGATTTCCCACAGCAACGGGACGGTGAAGTCCGGATCCAGACTGGCGGCGTTCATGAAACAGGCCGCCCCCAAACCGGGTTGCCCGAGGGCGCAGGCGTTCACGCCGCGATAGAACAGGATCAGCGCTTCCGGCTTCGGTGCGCGGGCGGGCGGCTCCGCTTCGCCGTTGAACCCGCTGCCAGCCGGAAGTTTTCCGGCGATCTGTTTCGCCACGTCCGACAACACCCGGGACAGTTCCTTGGGGAAATCGCCTTCACTCATGGCGGTCACTTTCGTCTCGCTGGCTTCCACGGAAAACACCACCGCCTCCACCCGGAAACGGCCCGCCGCCAGGGGCGCAATTTTTCCGCTGATCAAATACTGCGCGTTCAACAATTGCGCGAGGGACAGGCTGTCTTTGGCGGAGCGGCCACTGGCCGCCAGCCGCTGCTCCTGCAACACCGCATGGATCGCGTCGCGGTCGAGCAAGAGCATCCGCTTTTGTTGCAACTCGATTTGCAGCAGATCCGCCACGCCGCTTTCCGCCCACGCCCAGCGATTGTCCGCCGCCGCTGGGACGGAGAAATCCAGCACGGCCACGGCAGCGGGAGCCTCTGCGGCCGACGCCCCGGCGACGGCTCCGAGTAGAACCAGCCCGGTAATACAGAGTTTCAGCCTCATCAGAAACACACCAGATTCACGGTTTTGGTTCGCTCTATTGTCCCAGCTTCGGCAGCAGCCGTTCCGCCAGTTCGCCCGCGCCATTCTGCAACGCGGCCTTGGCGGCGATGTGTTCGGCGATGTCCACCGCCACGCTCGTCTGGCGGTCCACGGCGATGAGGTTGCCGGTCGCCACGTCGCGCACCTTGACCTCAATCCGTGCGCGGCAGCTTTGTAGATTGCCTTTACGCAGCCCGAATTCGCTGAACGCCTCGCCGGTGATCTCAACCGCCGCCCGGTTCGTGGACTTGTCATCGGTCACAGTGAACCCGCATTGCTGAAAGATCAGCGACAGCTCCGTCTGCGCCGCCGGGTCAATGACGTGCTGCCCGAAATGCTGCTCGGTGATTTTCACCGAGACGACCGGCAGTTTTTTGTCGCCCAGCGCCTTCTTGATTTTGGCCGCGCGGTCTTCATGAGTCTCCACTTTGGCGACCAGCGTGTCGCCTTTCTGCACCACGTCCGCCGCGATTTTTTTCGCCAGGCTCTCGGACAAATCGGAAATGGAGGCGTTCACTCCGCCCTTGACCAGCTCGCCATAAACGCGGCTGGTTTCCGTGCCGATGATCTTGGCGACGATGAACAGTTCCGTGTCCGTCTTGAACACGCGCCCGGTGACGAGGACTTTTGCGCCGGTCAGATGGCCGACCTTCGCCGCCGTGTCCGGCGAAACCGTGCCGGACAGGCCAAGCTCCTGTTCGCCGAACGCCTTCTCCAGTTCCGCGCGCTCAACAGTGATCAGGTTCGGGTCAGCGGACAAATTAGCGTTCACCAGCGTGGCGACTTTCAGGCCGAGGTCGCGCACGGCTTCGTCCTTCGATTCAAAATCAAAGACGGCGACGGGCAAAAGTTGAGGCGGCTCGGCGCGGGCGACGGCGCAGGCTAGCAGTGACAAGGTGAGAGCGGAAATGAGTTTTAGTTTCATAATTTTGTTTTGGTCATGGTTGCGGGGACAAACCGGGCAAGGCCGGCGGCTGCGGATGCAGCGCCAGTTTGGAAAAATAAATCAAGTTCAGTTGCGACTGCGGATTGCTCGCCAAATCCGCAACCAAATCCGGCTGGACGATGACGACGGCGATTTGCTTTTCCAGCACGGAATAAAACGACGGTTGTAGTTTCTCCCGCTCCGATCGGATGGGAGAGGATCGGGGTGAGGGTTCCGGCGGCGGCTGAAGCCAGACAATGGCCACACTTTTTTTGGCCAGCGTCTGAATCTGCTCCGCCAATCCATCACGCATTTTGGCCTTCGACGAAAACGGCCCAACGATGGCGAGCCTGCCGGAAAAATTTTCGAGTCCGGAATTTTCCAAGTCACTGAACTCCACTCTCAAGTTTTTCAACCACGGCTTGATTTGATTTTGCGGGTCAAAAATCCCCAGCGGCTCGCCGCCCGCCAGCGGTTTCAATTCCGCCAACAGATTCGTTGGATACACCAGCACCTCGGTTTTGCCGATGACGTTGGTGTTCTCCAACCACTGGACGAGAAATTTTGTCTCCGCTTTCACAGCGGGAAAATCCAGTTGTGCCGATTCAACCACTGTCTGGCCGGGCAAGACCTGAAGTTTTTTCCACGGCATTTCTCCTGATTGCGCCACCGTCGCCGAACTGGTTTGAAAAAGCCGCGCCGAGATTTCGCCCTCCCAAACCTTGCCGCCGGCATTGTGCCAGACGACGGAAATTTTCCGCGCCGTGCCCGCAAAACCGCACGGCGTTTCTTTGCCCGGCAGCAGTTGCAATTCCGCCCAGGCCGCGCCCGGCCAGCAGAACATTCCCAGCACCAGCGATGAGTTAAGCCATTTCATTTCTGTTTAGTTGGACGTTTCAGAGCGGCGAAACAATTGAACAATTTCCTTTTCACATCGCCACCGCGCCCAAGTTTTTTGCCTCGATTTTCAAGCGGCTGCCGGCATGGGCCGGGGCGGTCTCCGACCAGACGAATTGGTTGCCCGACAAAATAATCTCCCCGCGCGCATCCGCCAGCACGGAAATTTTTTGCCCGGCCAATTCGATTTCCTGCCCGCTGAACGTGACCGCGGACGAACAATTACTCCCGTCGCAGATGCGGACGTAAAGCGGTGCCGAGGCCGGCACATCATCGTTCTCGGACAAAACCAAGTTCAAGCCGTGCTCGTCCTGCACGATGGCGCGGACGCGATTCGGAAACAACGCCAGCGTTTCGCGGATAAGTTTTAGGCTGGCCAGACTGTCGTTCGTCGGGATCGTTTCTGATTTAATCCGTCCGTTCCAATGAACAACTGCGAAGGTCAGCAAAATGCAAGTCGCCGTCGCAAGCCCCCAAGCCAGTCGCGGAAACAGACGTTGGAGTTCACGCTTTAGCGTGTTCCCGGCGGCATCGCCGCGCCCGGACAAGCTAAAGCTTGAACTCCAACTAGCCCGCTCGCGATCTATTCGGCTGACGACGTTTCGCGGGAAAATTTCCAAAGATGCTTCGGGAATTTCCGGCAGCCGCGC
>JAYVCM010000305.1:0-2774 GCA_043749955.1 Limisphaerales bacterium
CGCTTCTGCCTGGAAAATCTGGACGCGCTGCTGGCCAAAGCCGCGGCTTCGGACAACCTCGCGCCCGAACGCGTCATCGCCTGATTATGATGCCGTTCGAGGAATACCAAAACATCGCCGCAAAAGTCCCCATCGCTTTGAGGAACAACCGCGACCGGATCGAACTTCCTGTTTTGGGTTTGCAAGAAGAAGCGGGCAGGCTTGGCAAACTGCTGTCAGTGGCGTTTGCCTCCGGCAAATTCCACCTGACGCCGGCGCAAACCAGCGAGCTGCAAGACCGGATGGCGGACGTTCTTTGGTGCGTCGCCCGCCTCTGTGGCGAAACGGGTATTTCGATGGAGAACGTGGCCAGGCACGGCATCGCACAACTCCAGGCACGAGCCGGGGAGCTTGATCCCGACCGGCGATAAATATCACCGGCATGCACGCCGAGCAGTTCAAGATCGTGAACGTGGAGACGAACGAAGAACTCGCCAGCGTCGGCGCGTGAAATAACACAATATAAAGACCGGCTGTTGCCGCCGGTGAGCCGCCGGGCTAAATCAGCCCGTGATCAAATCGCGCGTGATGGTTTTCAAGTCCGGACAACCGGCCAATGCCATCGTCAGGTCCAATTCCTGTCGCAGCAAACTCAGCACGGATTCCACGCCTGCCTGCCCGCCGGCGGCGAGTCCCCACAAAATCGGCCGGCCCACTTGCACCGCCGTCGCGCCCAACGCGATGGCTTTCAGCACGTCGAGGCCGCGTCGCACGCCGCCGTCCATGAGAATTGGCACGCGACCGCCGACCGCCTCAGCGCACCGTGGCAAAACGTCAATCGTCGCCGGTGCGGTGTCCATCTGCCGGCCTCCGTGATTCGACACGACGATTCCGCTGGCGCCAATCTCCACCGCGCGCTTCGCGTCATCCGCGCGGCAGACACCTTTGAGAATCACCGGCAATTTCGTGAGCGAACGCAGCCAGTCCACGTCCTTCCAAGTCACCGACGCGTCGAGCATCCACGCAAAGGCCTGGCCCATGCCCGCACCACTTTGGCCGGTGACTTCGCCCCGCTCGTTGGACGGGAGCAAATTCACGGCGGCAAGTCCCGGCGGCAGATGAAATTTATTTTGCACGTCCCGCTCGCGCCGTCCCCATTCCGGCGTGTCCACCGTCAACATCAACGCCTGGCAACCCGCTGCCGCGGCCCGCGCCACAAGCTCGCGCGTGAAGCCGCGATCCTTGTTAATGTAAAGTTGAAACCAGACCGGGCCGGTCGCCGCGCGCATCACGTCCTCGACCAGCGTCGTCGAAAGGCTGCTCAAGACCATGATCGTTCCCGCCGCACCCGCCGCGCGCACCGTCGCCAGTTCTCCGTCGGGATGCGCCAGTTTGTGAAAGGCCGTCGGCGCGATGAGCACCGGCATCGCAATTTTTTGCCCGAACAGCGTGGTGGACAAATCGCGCCGGCTCACGTCCACCAGCACGCGGTAATGGACTTTGATCCGCTCGAAGGCCGCGCGGTTCTCACGGAGCGTGACCTCGTCCCACGCGCCGCTGGCGTAGTAGCCGTGCGCGGATTGTGGCAATTTCTCCTTCGCCAGTTGCTCCAGTTCAAAAAGATTCAGGGCGTTCATCATGGTGCAAAATGATTGGCTGAATTTTTGCCAATTGCCAGAACCAAGGAGCGTTCGCCTGACGAAGCCGGCGCCCAGCGGTGAACGATCGGAGGATTAGGGCAGTTTGAAAAAATCTGTGGCCGGAGTTGGGCTTGACCGTCGCGTTCTCCCTCACCCTGACCCTCTCCCAGCGGGAGAGGGCCGGGGTGAGATTTCCCCGAACAGAAATTTCGCGCGTTAAACCCCGGAACCGACCAGGACAACTTTGTGTTGCATATGCAACACAAAGTTGTCCAACCCTTCGGCTGCGGTTCATGGGGAGGGAGAGCCGTGCGCGCCCGCCAAACGGCTGCACTTGAAATTAAACCGCCCGGATAATCCATGAAGCCGGCGCTCGTAAGAAAGCCAGCGTGGAAATTTTTCCGCGTTTTATTCAACCTCCACGGTGATCACGCCGAGGATTTTTATTTCGCGGCGCTGGAGCAGGCGGCCCAGCGGCGCGAGCGTCTGCCAATAAAGAATTGTCATCAGGCCGCAGAGCAGCGCGGAACAAATGAGGTTGACCGGCACGAAGCCTGGCAAGTCCGCCCGGCGCCAGAACAGTTCCAGCAACGGGCCAATGAACACCGGCGACATCATCACGGGAAAAATGAACTGGCTGAACATCAACACGACCATCGCCAGGCCGGGCATTTTGGTCGGCTTCATCGTGCCGGGCTGGATGCGGTAGGGCATGAGGATGGAAAGCAAATTTCCGGCTAGACCGGCGATCAACAGCAGGCTGGCGAGTTGAAACAATGTCGCCACAACTGTCAGCACCGGCAGGTGCAGGCGCACGGTGGTGAGGGTGATCAACAGCAGGCCGAACGTGGCGGCGACCGGCAGGCCCGCGAGATTTTTGCCGATCAAAATCAGCCGCCGGTCGGCGGGCGAAAGGATCAGGGACCGGAAGCCGTCGCGGTCAAAGCCGAACTGGTTGTTGAGAAACTGGGCGAGAAAGAAAATCGAGAACACAATCGAGCCGGTGGCGACGAAGGGTTTCACGGGGTCGGACAGGTTCGTCGTGGCGCGGAGAAAAAATGTCGCGCCGATGATGAGGGTCACGATGAACGCAGTCGCCCACGCCATTTTCACCTCGGGCGCGCGGAGCAGCGAGCGGAACGTGGCCAGCGCGAG
>JAYVCM010000306.1:0-11983 GCA_043749955.1 Limisphaerales bacterium
CGCGCGAAGGAACTCGGCGCGAAGCTGATCGTCCGCACCGTGGATGAAGCCATCGCCAAAGGCCACGCGCATCCCGCACCCGGCGAGATCAGCCGCAACAAATTGCAGATTCCCGTGCTGCTCGGCGCGATTGAGGAATTTCAATTCGACTGCGCCATCGGCGGCGCGCGGCGCGACGAGGAAAAAGCCCGCGCCAAGGAACGGTTTTTTAGTTTCCGCGATTCGTTCGGCCAGTGGGATCCAAAAAATCAGCGGCCGGAGATCTGGAATCTTTACAACGCCAAGGTGAATCCCGGCGAAAACATGCGCGTGTTCCCGCTCTCGAACTGGACGGAGATGGACGTTTGGGAATACATCAAAAAGGAAAAGCTCGAAGTGCCGAACCTTTATTTCAGCCACGAGCGCGATTGTTTTAGAAAAGGCGGTCAGTGGTTGCCGGTGCCGCCGCCGCACACCGATACGACCAAGCCCGACCCCTTCGCTGGCGCGCGTCCGAAGCCGACCGAGCCGGTCAAGAAAATGATCGTCCGCGTCCGCACGATTGCGGACATGATCAGCACCGGCATGATTGAATCGAAGACCGACACGATTGACGACATCATCGCCGAAGTCGCCGCCGCGCGCGTGACTGAACGCGGCACCCGCGCCGACGACAAGGCCAGCGAAGCCGCGATGGAAGACCGAAAAAAACAGGGATATTTCTAACCGAACAGTTATGACGCCTGAATTGAAACCAGTTTTACAACCGTCGGATGAAAATCCCTCTGTGACGCCCGCTCAGGAAACAAAGCCTGTTTTGCAACCACCGAGTAAAAGCCCACTCGTTGCGCTTGCTCATTCTCATGCAATCGAACTTTTGCGCTTCAACACTTGCGGCAGTGTTGATGACGGCAAGTCCACGCTCATCGGCCGCCTGCTTTACGATTCCAAGTCGCTGATGGAAGACCAGATTGAGGCGATGGAAAAATCCGCCGCCATCACCGGCGGCGGACAGATCAATCTGGCTAACCTCACCGACGGCCTGCGCGCCGAACGCGAGCAAGGCATCACGATTGACGTCGCGTATCGCTACTTCGCCACGCCGAAACGGAAGTTCATCGTCGCCGACACGCCGGGTCATGTGCAATACACGCGCAACATGGTCACGGGCGCTTCGACCGCGAATCTGTCCATCGTGCTGGTGGACGCGCGGCAGGGCGTCATCGAGCAGACGCGGCGGCACACGTTCATCGCGGCGCTGCTGGGCATTCCGCATCTGGTCATCGCGGTGAACAAAATGGACCTGGTGGACTGGAGCGAGGAACGCTTCACGGAGATCCGCGATGAGATCGAGGATTTTCTGCCGAAGCTCGGCGCGTTTCATGATGTGAAATTCATTCCGATGAGCGCGTTGAACGGCGACAACGTGGTGGAACTTTCCAAGGCCTGTAAATGGTATCACGGCCCGACGTTGCTGGATCATCTCGAAACCGTCCACATCGCGAGCGACCGGAACCTGACCACGCTCCGTTTTCCCGTGCAATGGGTCAACCGTCCAAATAATCCCACGGATCACAAGCTGCATGATTTTCGCGGCTTGAGTGGACAGATCGCCAGCGGCATCGTGCGTAAGGGACAGGAAGTCGTCGTGCTGCCCGCCGGCGTCAAGACCAAGGTCGCGGACATCTGGACTTACCACGGCTCGCTCGACGAGGCGTTCTGCCCGCAATCCGTGACGCTCTGTCTGGAACATGACATTGACATCAGCCGCGGCGACATGCTCGTGGGCGTGGAAAATCTTCCGGGCCGCAGCGCGGATCTGCACGCGCAAATCTGCTGGATGCACAGCCGCCCGTTGCAAGCGGGCAAAAAATATTTTCTCAAGCACGGCACGCAGACCGTCCAGGCCATCGTCACCAAACTGGAAACTCGGATCAACATGATGACGCTCGACGCGGAACCGGAACCGGCGGCGCTGGCGATCAATGACATCGGCGGCATCCGCATCAAGACGGCCAAGCCGATTGTCTTCGACGGCTACACCACGAATCATCTGACCGGCTCGTTCATCCTGATCGAGCAAGGCACGAACGCGACGGTGGCGGCGGGCATGTTGTCAGCGCCCACGGAAGCGGTGAAGCCGGAATACGCGGACTTTGCGATTTGATTTTTATTTCACGTCCGCCAGGCGAAATTGAACGCTGGTGACGCCGGCCTGGGATTGCAGTTCAAGCGGCGCGGCAATTTTTCGGAACGTGTCGAGCATGGAGGCATTGTCCGAAAGCACGTCGGCGGTGAAGCCAATGATGCCCTGCTCCGCCGCGACTTTGGCCAGGTGCCGCAGCAAAAAAACCGCGAGGCCGCGCCGCCGAAAATCTTCCTGCACGACGACGGCGACCTCCGCCCAGTTCGTCGCCGCGTTGCGATAATACCGCCCCACCGCGATGAGCCGCCGGCGCCCTTCGTGCGGAATTTCGCCGACGATGGCCATCGCATCGTGATAGTCGAGCGTGACCATGTGCTGCAAGGCGTCGTGTTTCAAATGGCTGATCTGCCCGAAATACCGCTGGTAAATCGTCGAGGGCGTGTGCGAATAAAAAAGCTCCTTCAACAGATTTTCATCCGTCGGCTGGATCGGCCGGAAATGAATTTTCAATCCGCCGGATGATTCACAGTCCTTCTCATATTTTTTGGGATACGGCCGCAAGCCCGGCGGCAGCGCGATCTGGTCTGGATGAACCAGTTTTGCCTCGCGCGCCTGGCGCAGCAATTCATCACGGAATTTCGGATGCGCGATGTGGATCAGGGCGATGGCGCGCTCGCGCACGGTTTTGCCGTGCAGGTTCGCGATGCCGTATTCGGTCACGACATAATGCACGTCGGCACGCGAGGTCACGACGCCCGCGCCGGTCTTGAGCCACGAAACGATCCGGGAAATGCTTCCGTCGCGGGTGGTCGAGGGCAGCGCGATGATGGGCTTGCCATTCTCCGCCCGCGCCGCGCCGCGCATGAAATCCACCTGGCCGCCAAAGCCGCTGTAAAATTTTCCCCCGATGGAGTCCGCGCAGACCTGGCCGGTCAGGTCCACCTCAATGGCCGAGCTGATGGCGATCATGTCGCGGTTGCGGGCGATCTGAAACGGGTCGTTCGTAAATTCCGTGGGGCGAAATTCAAACGCCGGGTTGTCGTGGATGTAATCGTAAAATTTCTGGTTGCCAAAACAAAAGCTGGTCACGATTTTTCGCGGCAGCAGCGTTTTGCGCCGGCCGTTCAACGCGCCGGATTCGATCAGCGGCACGACGGCTTCGGTGATCATTTCCGTGTGGATGCCCAGGTCGCGTTTGTTTTTCAGCGCGGCGAGGACGGCGCTGGGAATGTTGCCGATGCCAGTCTGCAGCGTCGCGCCGTCGGGCACCAGCGACTCGATGAACTCCGCGATTTTCTCCGCCTCGGGCGTAATGGCCTCCATGGGAAACTCCAGCAACGGCCGGTCGCTCTGCACCAGCACGTCGAGCGTGCTGACGTGGACAAAGCTGTCGCCCAGCGTGCGCGGCATGTTCGGATTCACTTCGGCGATGACATAGTCCGCCGACTCGACGGCGGCTTTCACCACGTCCACCGAAACGCCGAAACTGCAATAGCCGTGCGCGTCCGGCGGGCTGACCTGCACGAGCGCGACGTCCAGGTGCTTGCGTTTTTCGCGGAACAACCGCGGAACGTCCGACAAGAACAGCGGGCTGTAGTCCGCCACGCCTTCGTGGACGGCGGCGCGGACGTTCGCGCCGATGAAAAAAGAATTTTGCCGGAAATGTTCGAGCAGATCTCGTTTCGCGTAAGGCGCCGGGCCGTGGGTAAGGATGTGGAGAATTTCCACGTCATAAACTTCCGGCGCGCGCGCGACGAGGGCCTCGATCAACAATTGCGGCGCGGCGCAGCCCGAGCCGATGAACACGCACATGCCGCTGCGCAGATGGGCCATGGCTTCAACCGCCGACATCCAGGGAAAATCCGAAGTTTTCATGCGATTCAATCTAATCACGGCGGCCAATTTTACGAGCCTTTCAACCGCAAAAAATCAGCGCCAAGATTTGCGCGGCCAGCATGCGTAGGCCCATCGCCGCACCAGCACCGCACAGGAGTGACGGGCTGCGATTGCGGCAAATCCACCGGCCATTGCATAATTCAACGCATCATCGCTTGAAAGATTTTGTTCCCGCCAAACAGCCAGACCGCCGCCGCCAGCGCGATATACGGGCCGTAGGGCATCCGCGAGGACCATTCGCGGCGGCCAACCAGAATCAAAATTGTTCCCGCCGCCGCGCCGATGACGGAGCTGGCCATCAGCGAGAACACCGCGCCCTGCCAGCCGATAAACGCGCCGATGGCCGCCATGAATTTCACGTCGCCCAAGCCCATCGCCTCGCGCGGCAAAACGATTTCGTCACACTCGGCCTCCAGGTGCAGCACGTCGTCGGGATTCAGTTTTTCGTCATCAATCCGCAACGCCGACGGCGAGAGCCGCACCCGCACGTCGCGGTAGCTGCGATCCACCAGTTCGAGGATCCGCGCCTGCAACACGATGGCGTCCGACTGGCGGTAAAAAATTTCTTCGTAGGGAATCACCTGGTCCGGCAGGCACAGCGCCGTCTCGGAAAAAATAATTTTCGATCCCGCAGGCAGTTTTATTTTCTGTCGGCCGAACAACAGTTTGCCCAGCCGCAGCACGGCATAGACAATGCCCGCGCCCGCCGCAATGCCGATCAAACTTTGGATCATCCCCTCCCCGTTGGAATGAACGTTATGCAACGATGGCAGCAAGAATGAAATTACAAAGCCGACGACTGCGCCGCCCAGCGTGATTTCGTCCGGGATGATGAAGTGCTCGAAGTCAATGAACGTGGCGGTGATCAGGACCGCGAGAAAAATGCAATACACGAAGGCCAGCGCGGGTGATTTTTCCCCGAACGCGAGCCAGCAGGCCAGGAACAGCAGGCCCGTCAGCAGTTCCACGATGAAGTAGCGCGGCGAGATGGGCAGGCCGCAATTTTTGCACCGGCCCCGCAGCGAGAGCCACGTCAGCAGCGGCACGTTCAGGTAAAAGGGGATCGAGTATTTGCACTTGGGACAATGCGACGACGGTGAGACGACGCTCAAATCCAGCGGCAGCCGGTAGATGCAGACGTTGAGGAAGCTGCCCACAATGCAGCCGAAAGTGAAAAACACCAGCGTCCAAAAATGGAACGGCACGACCGCCCAGTTTTTTGCCTCGAAGATTGCGTCAATGCCCATAAACATTTTGTTCCAGCGCGCGGCGCATCACGTGCAGCGGCGCGGCCTGGCCCGTCCAGATTTCAAACGCCTTCGCGCCCTGATGCAGCAGCATGCCGAGGCCGTTCGCGGTCTTGCAGCCGGCGGCTTTGGCGGCGGCGAGCAGCTTGGTTTCCACCGGACGATAAGTCATGTCATAGACGGCGCGCGTTTGTTTGAGCGAAAATTGTTTCTCATCCAGCGGCATGGCGTCGTCCGCCTTCAAGCCGAGCGACGTGGCGTTCAAAAGCAAATCCACATCCGCCTTGGGATAACCGACCGCGACCTTTACGGCTGGAAATTGATTCTTAATTTCAGCGGCAATTTCCTCGGCCTTGCTTTGGGTGCGGTTGACGAGAAACAGTTCGGCGACATTTTTCGACGCGAGCTTCAGCGCCGCCGTGCGCCCGGCCCCGCCCGCGCCGAGCAGGAGAACTTTCGCGCCGCGCAGTTCGAGCTTCAAATCCTCGCGCAACGATTGGGTGATGGCGTCGGCATCGGTGTTGAAACCGGTGGCGCGGGTATCGTTTGGAGTTCCGCCTTCAGGCGGCCCGGCCCGGAATGTGGAACCGCCTGAAGGTGGAACGCCGAACCGGATGGTGTTCACCGCGCCCCATTTTTTTGCGGAATCATCCAGTTCATCCACCATGTCCACCGCGAGGAGCTTGTGCGGCACGGTCAGATTGATTCCGACAAAGCCCATCGCCTTCGCGCCCTCGATGGCGACGCAGAGATTTTTTGGATCCACCTCGAAGGCGAGGTAGCGCCAGTTCAGGCCGAGCGCGGCGAACGCAGCGTTGTGCATCGCGGGCGACGCGGAATGGGCGATGGGCGAACCATAGACGGCGCACAGGCGCGTGGCGGCGTTGATGGCGGATTGAACCGGTTGAGACACGCGCCATTTATATTCGGCCACGGCGTTAGTTCAAAGCGCAAAGTCCGCGCTACGAATTCAAACCCGAATTTATTTACCGCAAAGAACGCAAAGAACACAAAGATAAAAATGCACCGCCAAGGAAAATTCTTTGCGCTCTTTGCGTTCTCTGCGGTTAATTTTACGGTCTGGCATTGCCTTGCTGCGCCGGTTGCATAAATTGTCCGCATGAAAATTCCCTGCGTCACGTCCTCGGCCATTGCGGCCGTAATTTTATTTTCCACCTTGTCAACTTTCGCGGCGGATGATTATCCGGTTGGGCCGGATTCCCAGCCACAGCCCGGCGTGCCGAAAGGCGACGTGTTGAAATTTACTTTGGAGAACTCGAAGATTTTCCCCGGCACGCATCACGACTATTGGGTCTATGTGCCGGCGGAATACACGGCGGACAAACCCGCGTGCGTTTATGTCGGGCAGGACGGCGTGGGCAACAGCGCGCCGGTCGTCTTCGACAATCTCATCTTCAAAAAAGAAATGCCCGTGACCATCGGCGTTTTTGTGATGCCCGGCGTGGTCAAGGCCGCCGACACGAACGCGGCGCTCAATCGCTACAATCGCAGCTACGAATACGACGGACTCGGCGACAACTACGCGCGCTTCCTGCTGGAAGAAATTTTGCCGCTCGTGGAAAAAATCACCTTGCCCGATGGTCGTGCGATTCATCTCTCGCATGATGGCAATGACCGCGCCATCGGCGGGCAGAGCAGCGGCGGGATTTGTGCGTTCACCGTGGCGTGGGAACGGCCGGGCGAATTCAGCCGCGTGTTCAGCGCCATCGGGACGTTCGTGGATTTGCGCGGCGGCGCGCGCTACCCCACGCTCATCCGCAAGTTCGAGCCGAAACCCATCCGCGTTTTTCTCCAGGACGGTGCGAATGACAACAATAAATACGGCGGCGACTGGTGGATGGCGAACCAGACGATGGAACGCGCGCTCACGTTTGCGGGTTACGAGGTGAATCACGCCTGGGGCGAAGGCGCGCACAGCGGCAAACAGGCCACGGCGATTTTTCCCGACGTGATGCGCTGGCTCTGGAAAGACTGGCCGCAGCCGGTGAAAGGCCGGCCAACATTGAACGATACGCTCACGAACATTTTGATTCCCGGCGAAGGCTGGCAGTTGGTGGGACAAGGCTATCGCTTCACCGAAGGCCCGGCGGCGAATGCGAAGGGCGAAGTTTTTTTCAATGACATTCCCAACAGCAAAACTTTCAAGATTGGACTCGACGGAACCATTTCTGAATTCATCGCCGATTCAAAACACGCGAACGGTCAGGCGTTCGGCGCGGACGGATGGCTTTACGTAGTCGCCGGGTCCGTCAATAAAATCATGGCTTATCTGGTCGAAACGAATCGAATGGAAGCGAAAGGTGAAGCTGTGGAAATCGCCAGCGACATTCACGGCAATGACATCGTCGTCGCGCACAACGGAAACATTTACGTCACCGAACCGCCGCCGAGCACGACGAACGCACCGAGCAAAATTTGGCTTATCAAATCGCATCCGCGAGGTGAAAAATCCGTCGTGGACACGGGCTTGAAATTCGCCAACGGCATCGCGCTCTCGCCCGACCAATCGTTGCTCTATGTGGCCGACTACAAATCGCACTGGGTTTACAGCTACGTCATCCAGCCCGACGGAACTTTGGCCAACAAGCAAAAATACTACTGGCTGCACGAACGCGACGTGGACGACGACAGCGGCGCGGACGGAATGCGCGTGGACCGGGATGGCCGCCTTTACGTCGCCACGCGCATGGGCATCCAAGTCTGCGACCAGGCCGGTCGCGTGCAGTGTATTTTGCCGACGCCGAACGGCCGCGTGGCCAACCTTTGTTTTGGCGGGGAAAAATTCGACACGCTCTTCGCCACCTGCGGCGACAAAGTATTCAAACGCAGAGTCAACGTGACCGGCGCGAACGCCTGGGCCGAACCGAACAAACCCGCGACGCCGAGATTGTGAACCGCCGGAATGACGGAGGTTGGAATCCGCCAAGCGGCGACGAAGCCCGAAACTTGAAGCCAAGGGATCACGGAAAACATCTCGCCATGCCTGGGCGCGGGCACCCCTCACCCTAACCCTCTCCCCTCCGAGGGGAGAGGGGACAGCATGTGTTCGGCGCGAAATTATTTGCCGCCTGGCGTGCGAGTCCAGTCGCGGGCATTCGCAAATCCAGACGCAAGAATTCTCAAAGCGGCGGCGAACGTTTATCCCTCTCCCCGGGGGAGAGGGCCGGGGTGAGGGCGGTCGTCATCACAAATCACCCCATCTTTCTTGGTTTCGGCCGCGCCGCCGCTTACGGGTTGCGCAAGCGGTAGAAACTATTTCCCGGCGGGTTGGTGAGCATCAGATAATTGGTGACGCCAATCAATGTCGCGTTGCTGTTATACAACCAGCCGGCGGGCACGCGCAGGTCGCCGTTCTGCTGCAGGTTCCAGCCCGTGACATTCTGCCAGAACACGGTGACGAGGGCGTTGTCGCCGGTGATGTTCAGCGCCGGCGGCAAACTCACGATGACGAGGAAGGAATTCGTCGCCGAATTGCCGTGCGCGTCGGTGGCGGTGACGGTGACGGTGTTGGTGCCGACGGGGAACAGGCTGCCGCTCGCGGGCGTGGCGTTCGCGGCGACGCTGCCGTCCACAAGATCATTCGCGCTGACGGAAAAATTCACCGTGGCCCCGGACAGATTCAGCGTGCCGACATTCATGTTCGCGGGAACGGAAATCATCGGCGCGGTGGTGTCGCGCACGATGACGGAGAACGTGTTCGTCACGCTCAAGCCGCCGGAGTCCGTCGCCTTGGCGGTGACGGTGTTCGTGCCGAGCGAGAACGTGCTGCCGCTCGCGGGCGTGACGACGGGCGTGAGCGCGCCGTCTTCGAGATCATTCGCGGTGACGGAAAAATTCACCACGGCTCCGCTCGCGCCTGTCGCTTCGGCAATCACGGGTGAAGCAGGAACGTTGACCGTCGGCGGGTTGTTGGGTGAATACAACACGACGTCGTTGCCGCTACCGCCGACGTAGGTGATTTTTTTGTTCACGCCATTCACGCTGACGGTCGCGCCTTCGGGCAGACCGGTGAATGTTCCCGTGACGGCATCCGCAGCATCGTTGGTAACGATCATGAACGAATCGCTCGATCCCGGCGTGTAGGCACCGGTGAACGCGAGCGTCACGCCCGTCAGATCAATTTTGCCGACGAGGTTCAACGTGTCGTAGCTCGTCGCGCTGTTCAGGCCGACGGCGAACTTTGCGCCGTTGGTGAAGCTCAACGTGCCGCTGCTGCTCATGCTCACGTCAATGTTTGTCGCGGCGGCGCTGAAGCTGTTCGTGCCGAGGTTCAGCGAAAGATTGCCGCCGAGCGTGTCAATGCCGTTGGTGTTGATGGCGATGTTGCCGCGCGAAGTCAGATACATGATCGTGGACGCCGGCCGGCTGATGGCGGCGTTGACGGTGATCACGCCGCTGTTGGTGTCGCCGATGATGAGCTTGCCGCAGGTGACGCGATCCAGTTCCGCGTCGGACAACGTGAGCGGGCCGCCAATCGGATCGGTCGTGTCGCCGAGGTTGATGGGCACGCCGTTGGTGAGCTGCGTGATGGTGAAGATGTTCGCACCGGCAGCGACGCCGCCGTTGAGCTTGATGCTGTTCGCGAAGAAGGAAACATTCCCCGACGGCCCCGACTGGGTGGTGCCGGAGATGATTCCCGTCGGCGGCTGGGCCGTGCTGGAACCGCCGCCTTCCGCGCCGGTGATGCTCACGCCGCCGCCGGTGGATTTGACGGTGCCACTGAGATACGCGCCGACGTTGTCGAACTGAAATCCCGCCGGGCCATTGCCGCCGACGGCCGTGATGTTGATGTTGCCGCCCGCCTGGATCAAACCGTTGTTGAACACGCCGTAGCTGGACGTATAGCCGTTGGCGCCGCCGGTGCCGGTGTTGCGCGTGTTGCCGCCGGTGCCGGTGAGGTTGATGTTGCCGCTGCCGCCCGCCGTCAAGGCGAGGCGCGCGGTGCTCGTGCCTTCAAGGTCCACGCCGATGTGCAGCGTGCCGTTGTTCACGCCGTCGCCGCCGCCCGTCCCGGTAATGTTGATGTCGCCCCCGCTGGTGGTGACTGACGCGTAGTAAGGCGAGTAACCTTGGACGACCACGCCGCGATGATAGAACTGTCCGCTGCTCGCGCCGCCCTGGCCGATGAGCGTGATGGAACCGGTCGCCGTGACCACGCTGCAACCGCCCTGGCCGATGTAGCCGAGCCGCACGCCGCATTGCAACGACGCGCCGCCGGCATTGCCGCCTTTGCCCTTGAGAATGATGTTGCCGGTGCCGGTGCAGGAAAGCGCTCCGGGCGTCGCGTCTATGCCGATGAAGTTGCCGCTCGTCGGCGTGGCCTGCTGGTTCGCTTCGATGTTGATGTTGCCGTTGACCGTGGTGATGGTCGCGCTGCCAATGACGACATACTGGCTCACACGCGCATCCAATCCGCCCGTGCCGGTGAACGCCAGCGTTTTGGCGGCAGAAACCGTGAAGGTGTCCACGCCCGGCGTGACCGAATCATTTTGCAAATTCACATCCAGGTTCGCGTCGGTCGCGAAGGTGATGTTGCCGGTAAAATTCACATTGTCATTCCCCGCGTCGCCGTTGACCGTCACGCTTGGCAAGGTTCCCGCGAATGTGCCGATGTTGGCCGTGTCGTTGCCGTTGCCGAGATTGATGGTGATGTTCGTGACGCCCGTGAGCGAATTAGTTGCGCTTCCCGAAATGTCCGCGCCGCCGTCCACGCTGAACGTGCGGCCCGCGACGGCGAACTTGATGTTCCCCACGCTCGGCTCGGAGATCGTCATCGTCTCGCCATTGCCGGACACATCGGTGACGACGATGGCATTGCCCGTGGTGCTCACGGTGTAGTCCGCCGCCCGCGCCGCCAGCGGCAGTCCGCAGGCAAGCAACAGGAGGGCGGGACGCGGCCAGAGAAAACGTGACCAGAATCGGAGCCGGGCGAAAAGGGAAGCCAGCTCCCGGACCGAAGTGAGGTTGGTTAAATGGCTGCGAACGGCAGCACCCGGCGTGGAAACAATTTTTTGATTCATGTTCCTTACTGGCCTTCTGAATTGATGCTGGAGCCGTGATGGCATCCTCAAGAACCCGCCCCGGCCAACGTGCGAAATCGTGAAGACACTCGTTTGTATCACGCGAATTTGTTTTTTGGCAAGGTGAAATAAAAACTATTTTAAGAAACTTGCGCGAGACTGGCGGGATAAAACGGAACGCCGGGCACCGGCCGGCCAGTTATTTAGACTCGCTAAATAGAACGCCGTGAATTTCCCGCGAGCGGAGCGCGGCGTTCACGCCGCTTCAACGACCAAAACGGAACGGCGTTGAAAAAACCCACCCCCGCCTGCGCTTTGTGCATTGAAGCGGTCCCGCGTGCGGGACCGCGCTCCGTCACCGTATGGCGCGAGTCTCAATCGGATTCACACCCGTTCGAGCCGGGACGGTGCCCGGCGTTCCAACTTCAATTCACCCGCAGCAGCACGCAGCCGTGCGGCGGGATTTCGGCGGAGAATTTTTTCTGCTTGGGGAGATTTTTTCGCAGCCACAGGTCGCGGAGCTGCGGGATGGCGGAAAAGCCCTCCTTGTGCCAGTCATATTCCGCCGTGATGGTCTGGCCGGTGCGGTTGAACACGCCAACCGCCAGTGCGCCGCCGGAAATTTCGCGCACCCACACCTCCGCCGCCTGCCCAGTTCTGAACATCCGCTTCGC
>JAYVCM010000307.1:0-9697 GCA_043749955.1 Limisphaerales bacterium
CTCGCGCTGCTGTTCAAGGGCTGCCCTGTCATCACACCGGGCAATCCGAATGTCGGCCACGCGCTCATTGCGGAATTCGTCGGCACGTTCGCCCTCGCCTACGTCGTGCTCAACGTCGCCACGGCCAAAGCCACGGCGGGCAACTCCTTCTACGGCCTCGCCATCGGTTTCACCGTGGTGGCCATGGCGTTTGCGCTCGGCGGGATTTCCGGCGGGGCGTTCAATCCCGCCGTCGCCGTGGGCATCACCGTGATGGGCCTGGCGAAGACGGCGAACCTCTGGATTTACCTCGTCGCCAATTTCGCCGCCGCCATCACCGCCGCGCTGACGTTCAAGTTCATCAATCCTGAAGACAAGTGAACCCGCCGGATTTTTGGATTGATGGATGAATGGATTGGTGAAAAATTACGCGACCATCCAACCATCCAATCATCCATCAATCCATTTCCCCGTCCTGCCGTGCCGCCGACGCCCTTCCTTCGCGAAACGTCCGGTGGCACTTTGCTTTCGGTAAAGCTCCAGCCGCGCGCTTCCAAGAATGAAATCGGTGAACCGCTGGGCGACGAACTGAAAATCAAAGTCACCGCGCCGCCCGTGGACGCGGCCGCGAATCAGGCGCTCGTGGAATTTCTCGCGGAGAAACTGGATTGCTCCCGCGGCAAGGTGGAATTGCTTCGCGGCCACACCTCGCGGCACAAAACCATTTTGCTGCACGGTTTCACGTCAGCAGAAATTTTACAGCGCCTCGGTTAAGTCTGAACTCCGAAATCAAACCCTGCGCGCACACGGCCAACGGCGTAGGGCAGGCTTGTAGTCCCGCTCGGAGCGGGATGCCGGCGGCTTACCAGCCGCCGGTTTTTGCCGTTGGGAAAAGTGTGGCCAGCCTCCAGGGAAATACGGGGCTGGTAAGCCGCGTGAATCCCGCTCCGAGCGGGACTGTAAGCCTGCCCTACGTCGGCGGCAGCTTCGACTGCGGCGTTCGGGTTAAACCCGCTCCGCCAGTTCCTCCGCCGGATAGGTCCAGATTTCCGCGAGCGTCGGATGATAGTGCGGCATCGCCGCGAGTTCGTGAACGGTCATGCGCTTCGCCATCGCCGCGACGATTTCGTGGATGAGTTCGCCGCCGAGCGGCCCGACGCAACTGCCGCCGATGAGTTCGCCGGTCTTGGGATTCGCCAGCAGTTTCACAAAGCCGTCCTTTGCCTCCATGATGAGCGATTTGCCGTGGTCGTTGAACGGATAGCTCGCGGCGAGAAATTTTATGCCGCACGCCGCCGCCTGCTTTTCCGTCAGGCCGACAAACGCCACCTGCGGCTCGGTGAACACCACGGAGAGCAGCAGGCGATATTCCATCCGGCGCGGCGTGCGCGGTTTGAGCATGTTGTGAACCGCCGTTTCACCCTGCTGGATGGCGAGGTGGACGATCTCATGCGGCCCGGTGCAATCGCCCGCCGCAAAAATGTGCGGCGCGCTCGTCTGCATTTTTTCGTTTGTGATGATGCGGCCTTTCTCCGTTTTCACGCCCGCGTTTTCCAAACCAAGTGACGCCGTGTTCGGCACGCGGCCGAGCGCGAACAGAATTTCTTCGGCGGCAACGGAAACGCGTTTTCCATTCCGCTCGAACGCGACGGTTTTTAATTTTCCCTTGCGCTTCGCATCCACGAGTTTGGTGCCGGTGAACACCTGCATTCCTTCGCGCCGGAAAACTTTTTCGATCTCCACGCCCGCATCCGCATCAAATTCTTTCAGTAGCCTCTCGCTGCGCTGGATGAGCGTGACCTTGACGCCAAAACGCGCGAAGAACTGCGCGAACTCGCAGGCAATCGCCCCGCCGCCGAGAATGATGAGCGACTTCGGTAATTTCTTCAGCGCCACCGCATCATCGCTCGTGATGAAGCCAACGTCATCGAGCTGTGGCAGCGGCGAGGGCGCGACGCTGGAGCCGGTGGCGACGACGAAATGTCTGGCGGTGATTTTCCGGGAGCGCCGGCTTCCAGCCGGCGAGTCCGCCCGCAACAACCCGCCGGCAGGATGCCGGCGCTCCAGTTCCAGCGCATGCCCATCCACAAATTTTGCATTGGCGCGGATGAATTTGAATTTCCCCGCGTTGAGCTGCTGCGCGCGGAAGTCCGCGAAATCTTTTATCTGCGCATTTTTCCGCGCCATGACTTTGGCGAAATCAAAAGAAACATTTCCGGCGCGCACGCCCCACGTCTCCGCGTGTTCGGCCAGATGCTTCACTTCCGCCGCGTAGAGCATGGCCTTGGTGGGCATGCAGCCGCGCAGGATGCAGAGTCCGCCAACTTCCTCACCGCCCTCGATGACGACGGTTTTCAAACCGGCACCCGCCGCCGTTCGCGCCGCCGCGTAACCGCCGCTGCCGCCGCCGAGAATCGCCACGTCAAAATCGTATTTCATCCGGCGAGCTTGCTTGAATTATCGGCTGCCAGCAAGTCGCAGACGATCGCGGCAGTGGGTCAGTTTGAAAGAGAGCCGAAAAAAAATTCGTGGCTTTCGGTGTTGGCGCTCCGGCCTCCTTCTCCCCCTCGTCCCGCCGAAATTGGATGAAGGCGGATCGGAGGGGCGAAGGATTGAGGATGCGGGGTGGCCGATGAATCAAGACGTGTGCATAAAGTTTGGACGATTCACCCTCCCCATGAACCCCGGTTCCCAAAGCGGCGATAAATCGTCCGCAGTCCAGACGCTTCGCGCGTCGCAGTGGCGTCCAGTCCTCGCGCAGCGTCTGGACTGCGGACGATTTATCGCCGCTCTGGGAGCACGAGGGTCGCTGCGTCGGTCAAGGGTTCAAAGCGCGCAACGGGTTTCGGCGAATTCTCACCCTGACCCACTCCCCTCCGAGGGGAGAGGGGAAAAGCCAACTCACCCACTACCGCGCACGCAGGAGCGCGGACAGATTCGTCCGCTTGATGAAAAATGCGACTTGCGGACAAGGCTGTCCGCGCTCCTTCCGTCAAATCTTCTTCAACAATTCCTTCCAGCGCTCCCAGCCTTCATCGTGCGCTTTTTTATTGGCGGCGTTGGCGTCCGGCGCTGCACCGGCGCGCATGAAACCGTGGCCCGCACCGTCATACGTCACCGGCGCGTAAGTTTTTTTGGCGGCGGTCATCAGCTCGGTGGTCGTGGGCAGGGTCGCGGTGATGCGCGCGTCGTTCCCCGCGTAAAACCCATGAACCGGACAACTGATGCGCGCGATGTCCTCGGCCTTGCCCGGCCCGGTTCCGTAAAAAACAAACGCGGCCTTGAGATCCTTGTTGTTCGTCGCGTAACGGAATGATTGCGTGCCGCCCCAGCAAAATCCACCCACCACGACTTTCCCGTTGCACGCCGGAAGTTTGGCGACGTAAGCCGCCACGGCATCCAGGTCGGCGGTGATCTGGTCGGGCGGCAGCGCCTGGATGGCCTTGCCCACGTTGCCGCCGCTCTTGATCAATTCCTCCGTGCCGCCGTTTGTGCTGGAAAGCAAATCCGGCGCGATGGCGATATAGCCCGCCTCGGCCAGATCATCCGTCACGCTGCGCGCCCAGTCGGTGAGGCCAAAAATTTCGTGGATGACCACCACCGCCGTGGCCTTGTCCTTCACTTCGGGATAAGTGATGAAGCAGTTCACTTCGCGGTCGCCGTGTTTGATCTTCACCCATTCGCCGTGGCGCGGGGATTTGTCGAGTTTGGCCTTGGCCCAATCCTGGGCGGTGGCGGTGAACGCCGCCAGCGTGGCGACGGTGATAATCAACTGGAAGATTTTTTTCATGGGCAACATGGGTTTAATTTTTAGTGACGCGACACGGGAACTATGCGCTGAAACAGACGCGCGCGCGAGCCGGTTGGTTTCACGATTTGCAACTTTCGCATTGCACCGTGCGCCCCGGCCTTTCATCTTGGACACATGAGCGACATCATCTATCCCCGCAGCCCGCGCGAAACCATGGACGGCTGGAGCTACCTGCCCCGCTACCTTGACAAAATCCGCCTGCACCTCGCCGGCAAACTTCCCGCCGATTATCAGGAAAATCTGGGCAAAGCTTTTGATGGCATGTGGCTCAAAGCCGCCGGCGTGACGCACGAACAGTTCGTGGAGGTCGTGAAAAATTCCATCACCGACGGCGAAGTGTGCGACTGGGTCCGCCGGCATGTCAAAAAATCCGCCGCCGAGAAGGCCGCGCACTGGCAAGATGTCTTGAGCCGTCCGCTGGCCGACAATGCTGAAGCCGTGGCCCGGCTCCAGATGCGCAAGGAGCAGGCCGGCATCGGCAACCGCGCCGACATCAAATGTTTCGTGGACATGCTCGACGCGGACGAGAAGCGGATTTAGTTCCCCGGGCAAAAATCCATCCGTGAATTTCCGCCCGCTCAATTCAGAAGCGCAAGCGGCGTTGAACAAGGGCTCATGATTACAAATACCACCAGCAACGGGCACGAAGCATCCAGGCCCGCCAGGCTGGTTGACCATTTGGGTGATCACCCATTGGGCGGGCCGCCCGTCAAAGACCGCGCGCGCCCGCTGATCGGCGTGCTCGCCGGGACCGGCATCGGGCCGGAGGTGGTCGGCGCAACTTTGCAGGTTCTGAAATCCGTCGGGCAGGCGTTGAATCTCCAGTTTGAAATCTGCCACGGCGGGTTGATCGGCGAAGACGCCATTGCGGAACATGGCCAGTGGCTGCCGGAGGAAACGGTGGAATTCTGCGCCGACATTTTTCAGCGCGGCGGCGCGATCCTCAACGGCCCCGGCGGCGGACGCTACGTTTATGACCTGCGGCGGCGGTTTGATCTGTTCTGCAAATTCGTTCCCGTCCGGCCCTCGCCCGAACTCGCGCACGCCGGAAAAATCTCCCCGCAGTTTTTGAAAAACGTGGACCTGCTCATCGTGCGCGACAACACCGGCGGCCTTTACCAAGGGCAATGGGGCGAACGCGCCACGGACAAGGGGCGCGTGGCTGAACACTCTTTTAATTACAGCGAGACGGAAGTGCAGCGCATCATCGGCGTCGCCGCGCGGGCGGCGGCCAGCCGCCGGGGCAGTCTGCATGTCATCGTCAAGGAAGGCGGCGTGCCCACTGTGACCGCGCTGTGGCGCGATGTCGGCGGCACCGTGGCCAAACGTCACGGCGTCGCGGTGAAGTTCATGAACATTGATCTCGCGGCCTATGAACTTATCCAAAATCCGAATGGCTTCGATGTCATCGTCGCGCCGAATCTTTTCGGCGACATCATCGCGGACATCTGCGGCATTTTGGTTTCGTCGCGCGGCGTGACCTTCTCCGGCAATTTCAACCCGCACGGCCACGGCGTTTATCAAACGAACCACGGCAGCGCCCACGACCTGGCCGGCACGGACACCGCGAATCCCGCCGGCCAGATTTTTTCGCTGGCCATGCTGCTGCGCGAAAGTTTCGGGCTGGAGGAAGCCGCCGCGCTCGTTGAAAAATCCCTCGCCGCAGCCTGGCGCGCGGGCTGGCGCACCGCCGACCTCGCCGAAAACGGCTCCAAAATTCTCGGCACGAACGCCATGGCCGGCAAGGTCGCGGAACAAGTCCTGCGTTCCGCTGAAACCAAACAAGCCGCATGAAACCCGCGCTGCTGCTGGTTGATCTTCAGGGAGACTATCTGGCGGCGGCGGGGCTTCAACCGGCGGCAGACGCTTTGACCGCCCGCACGGCGGAGTTGCTCCACGGCTGCCGCGAACTCCGCGTTCCAGTCATTCATCTTTGGACAACGGTTCACCGTGACGACGACCGCCGCCTGCCGCACTGGAAAAAAAACAACCGCTGGCAATGCGTCGCCGAAACCACCGGACACAAAACGCCGAAGTCGCTCGCGCCGCTCAAGAGCGAAATCATCGTCCATAAAACCGGCTTCAACGGCTTTGCCGGCGGCGAACTGGACGCGGCGCTCAAAAAAATAAAATGCGACACGGTCATCCTCGCAGGCCTGCATCTGCACGCCTGCGTCCGCACTGCCGCCGTGGAAGGTCTGGAGCGCGGCCTGCGAGTGTTCATCGCCGAAGACGCCGTCGCCAGCAACGACCCGGTTCACGCCGCCGCCACGCGCCGCTGGCTCGCCGAACGCTGTGTCGAGTTCATTTCATCGAGCGCGATTCTGGCGCGGCTCGACGGCGGCAAAACTTCGGTGCTCGCTCATCACTCACCGCGCGCAACCAGGAAAAAATTATTTGAAGCGCCAATTGCCAGCGTCAAAGAAATTGCCGCCGCGACTTTGTCCGCGCAAAACACCTGGGAAAAATGGCGGCAGACAAAATTTTCCACGCGCCGGGAAATTCTTGAAAAAGTTGCCAGGCGATTGGACGCCGCACCGAAACTCGCGCGGCAAATGGCGGTTGAAATTGGCAAGCCGGTTGCGCATGGACTCGAAGAAGTCCGCCGCGCCGCCGCCAACATCCGCGACGTGATCCGCCGCGCGGCGGCCTTTGAATTTCAAAAACGCGAGGCCGCTGGAATTGTCCGCCATCAACCGCTCGGCGTCGTCGCGCTGATTTCACCGTGGAATAATCCGGTGGCGATTCCCATTGGAAAAATTGCGCCGGCTTTGATTTACGGCAACGCCGTGGTCTGGAAGCCCTCGCCCGCCGCCACAAAAATTTCGGAAGTCGTTTTGAAACTGCTTCGTGATTGCGGCGTGCCGCGCGGCGCGGTTCAACTTTTGTCCGGCGACCACACGACGGCGCAACGGCTCGCGGCGGATGAAAACGTGGACGCGGTCACGCTCACCGGGTCGGCGCAGGCGGGTTTTGCGATCCAAGAAATCTGCGCGCGGCGAGCCGTGCCCTTGCAGGCCGAATTGAGCGGCAACAACGCCGCGATTGTCTGGGACGATGCCGATTTGAAACAGGCCGCGAAACAGATTGCGTGGGGCGCCTTTGGTTTTGCGGGGCAGCGCTGCACCGCCAACCGCCGCGTGATCGTGCCGGAAAAAGTTTTTGAAAAATTTCTACGCGAACTGAAAATCGCCGCCGAAAAATTGAACTGGGGCGACCCGCTGAAAAAAGCCACCGACATCGGGCCGGTGATTCACGCAAGCAAACGTGACGAACAAGCCGCGCTGATTTCCGCCGCGCAAAAATCCGGCGCGGCGCGGCGCATTGAATTTCTTTTTACAAAACGCGCCACGACATCGTGGATCAAGACGGGAGCTTACGCGCAACCGGTCATTGTTTGCTGCGACGAGCCAAACCATCCGCTTGTGCTGGAGGAAACGATGAGTCCGCTGCTTGTAATACAGCGCGCGAAAAATTTTGAGCACGCACTGGAATTGTGCAACGGCGTCCGGCACGGGCTGGTCGCTGCGCTGTTCAGCGATTCGCGCGGACGCCAGAAACAATTTCTCGCGGAAGCACAGGCGGGGATGCTCAAATTGAATTCGTCCACCGCCGGCGCGGATGCCACGCTGCCGTTCGGCGGCTGGAAGGCTTCCGGCATCGGCCCGCCGGAACATGGCGAAGGCGACCGGCTTTTTTACACGAAGATCCAGACCGTCTATGAATGATTCCAAACTCGACACCGTGTTTCGTCCGCTGGCGAGACGATTGCACGCGAATCACATGGCGCGCCTTGGCATCGGTCGAACGATGCGGCTGGCGCATTTTTACAACCGGCTGAAATTTCGTCGGCACGACAACTTGCGGCGCAGGCTGTATGAAACGCAACTCGATGCACTGCTCAAGGAAAACGGCCTGCTGACGCGTCCGCGAATCGAAATGAAGGACGGCTGGGCGATTGACGATTCAATGTCGCTGCCGCATTTGGATCGCGTGCTGGCGGATTCCGAAAAAATCATCGCCGAGCGTTCCGGCGTCCGGCGTTCGGCGCCGGGCAAGTATCGGAGCTATTTTCAGGACGTGTGGACGCCCGCCGACCTCGAAAAATTTCCGTCGTTCCTGGATTTCACCACGTCCAGCGACGTGCTGGCGACGGTGAGCCATTATCTGCGCAGCATCCCGGAGCTTTCCACGACGCTGCCGTCGGGCATCCGCTTTGTGGAATCGAACGCCGCGTATGACGACCAGCCCGGCAGGCCGCACGACAGCCAGCTTTATCACATTGATTATTATTCGCTGCCCAACGTCTATGTCCTCGTGCTGCTGCGCGACACGACGCCCGAGCACGGCCCGTGGACTTTTCTGCCGCGCGCGATTTCGGAAAAGGCCGCGAACAAATTAAATTATTGGACCAAGCAGCACGGCTACCGTTTGAGCGACGCGCAGATTTATTCCGAGGTGAACCGCAAGGAGGTCATTGAATTCACCGGCAAGCGCGGCACGGTTCTGTTCATCGAGTCGTCGGGCTGTTTCCATTTCGGCAGCCGCAATTCCATCCAGCCGCGCTTCCAGCTCATGCTCGGCTACAGCGGCGCGTGCCGGACGGATTTCAGCGAGGCCATTCTGCCGCACAAAGTTTACCCCATCCGCGCCACCGATTCGCGCCTGCGAAAAATGGTGCTCAACAAGAATATTTTGCCATGACTGCGCCGGGCATCCGTAGATTGAGACCTCTGCCAAAGCCGGAACGCCGGCCTCCGGCACGGCTCGAAACAGTCAACTTAGCAACGCGCCCTGCCGGAGGCCGGCGCTCCAAACGCAACGTCGGTGACATTTGCAGAGGTCTCAAATTATGAACTGGAGTGACTGGTATAAAGATTACGAAAGCTTCCCGAGCCTGCAGGCGCGGCTGCAATTGGTGCAGGCGCAGATCGTCGCGACGCTCAATGAGTGTCCGCCCGGCGAAATAAAAATTACCAGCCTCTGCGCCGGCGACGGGCGCGACGTGATCGGGGCGCTGCAAAATCATCCGCGCCGGAACGACGTGTCCGCGCGACTGCTGGACGATGATCTGGAATCCATCAATCGCGGCCGGGAAATGGCGGAGCAAGCCGGCTTGGGAGAGCAACTGCGGTTCGTCCATGACGACGCCACGCGGGCGAAAAATTATCTCGGCGCGGTTCCCGCCGACCTCGTGCTGCTGTCCGGTTTCCTCGGCCACTTGCGCCACGAAGATGTCCCGCGCCTGATCAAAAGCCTGCCCATGCTCTGCAAAAAAAATGGCTGGGCCATCTGGAACCGGCATCTTTTGATCCACCAGGGACGCGAACAGGTCTCCGCCATCCGGGATTTTTTCCGGCAGACAAAGTTCGCGGAAGTTTTTTACGAGACGACCGGCGTGGGCGGCTTCGCGGTCGGGCGCGTCCGCTTCGCCGGCGAGGTTGAGCCGCTGGATGCGGCGCGGGTGTTCTTTGAATTTGCGGGGCTTGACCGGCTGCGGCCAAAGCCCCCGGCAACGGAAACGAATTTGACCAACGGCGCGAAAATGGCTGAAGGTTCCGGCGATGCCGGTCAGTCCATTCCTACGCGCTTCGAGGAAATCGCAGCACTTCATCCTGCACGGACCGCCGTCGGTTCGGGCGAATGGCAGCCGGCTTACGAGGCGTTGAATGTCGCCGCGAACCGGCTGGCCCACGTTTTGATTCCGCGCGGCGAACCGGGAGACCGCGTGGCGGTTTTAATGCGGCATGATGCGCCGCTCATCGCCGCGATTCTGGCCATCCTCAAGGCTGGCAGAATTCTCGTCGTGCTGAATCCGACCGATCCACCGGCGCGGCTCAAACAGATTTTGGACGAGGCGGAAGCCCGCGTGCTGGTGACGGATTTGGCGAACCACGCGCTGGCGGC
>JAYVCM010000308.1:0-15273 GCA_043749955.1 Limisphaerales bacterium
GCCGATTCGACCAGCCCCGGTTCCCGAATTCCGGCCGAGCCGCCATATCGCTCCAGCGATTCATCGTGGAGAAACAAAACTTCCTCCAGCATCAAAAACTTCGGCTCGTCCACGGGTCATTGGGCGAGCTTGCGGAACAGCTCGTCGTTGGTGGTGAAAACCTCGTCGGCGATGCGCTTGAATTCTGCGCTTACTTTGGCGGTGGATTTGCCCGGAGTTTTTTGCTGCTCCAGCGTGTGAACAAACGAAACCACCCGCGCCTGCTCCTCGCGGGGCAGATGCTTGATTGTCTCAATGACTTCAATCGCACTCATGGAATTACTCTAACCACTTCTTGCTGGAACGGCAAGCGCGTGGACATCTTCGTCAAGGAAGAGCCGAAATTTCATTTTGCTCAAGCGGCGGCCAGCTCGCGAACCTGTCCGCGCCAATGCTCCACATCGGCGTTGCGTTTCAAGTCGCGGTCAATTTCCTTTTGATGGTCGAAATAATACGCCAGCGCCGAGTGCAACTGCGACTGCGTGAGGTGCGGCAGGCTTTGCAGAATCTCATCCGGCGTCATGCCAAGCTGGTAATAGCCGGCAATCGTCCGCACCGCTATGCGCGTGCCTTTGATGACGGGCACGCCATCCAGGATTCGCGGACTGGACGCGATGTGCGGAAACTTGATGCCGTTTGTTTTCACGCGGTTAAATTAGCCGCATTGGGCTATGAGAGCAACTCTTCCACGCAGGTTGGAACACCCATTGATGTCGGAGAGTAAATTAAAAATTCACGCCTGCAATTTGGACAAACGACAGAAGCCGTTCTGTCGGTATGAGATTTGGCCGAATGTCCGAGTAAAGGAAGCTCATATTTGCAAGGGCAAATCCAAGCAGCGTTGTTTCCAGTGCGAACGCAATTTAGTTCGGTTCCATCTGCCAATTTTAATGGAATTTTATGTTGTTGTTGTGACATAACTTTCACGCCATCTTCAGCGTCAGTTGGCCTTCAAGAAATTTTTCCCGAATACAAATCAGCCATCGGAAATACCAGGTCAAAGTCGTTCCAATGTAGAAAGCCATCCTCAACGGTGAATTTGCGGAAGCGTTTCCGGTCGTGATACGCCTGCACTGCGGGATGACGCGCCTGGCTCAAGAACAGCGCGAAGTCCACAAGCGTTTCGTGGCCGTCGTCGAAACGGAGACGCAGCCTGTAAGGCGGAACATATTCCGCCGATTCGATGCGGACGATTTTGGGCATCCGCGTTTTTTTCTTTTCCAGCGCAATCATTTTAATTTCCGGGTGATGACTTCGGTCTCAATCTGCCGGTGATGGACGAAAAATTCAATCCACTTGCGGACAATATCTTCCGCCCTTCGCGAAATCAACAGCTTGAAATCCGCCAGCGGTCTGCCTTTCAGCGGCTCCATGCCGGCTACGGACAAAATACGGATTCCGACGATGATTCCGTTTTGAATCACCAGTTCCGCCTTGCTTTCACGGCCTTGATAAAATCCGTGAACGTGAACCGGCTCGTGTTCGTTTGCGTAAAAATAAACCCGCAGGCCGAAGTATTCGTAAAGTTTCGGCATACGCCAGACGGTTACGCCAGTTTCGGCGTGAGTTCGCCCGCCGGCTTCGAATGCGAGCCGTGGTCGTGTTTGTCGGCGATGACTTCGGGATGGAAATGTTCCAGTTCCTCGCCTTTGCGCACGAGGCGGGCGCTGTTGAAAATCACGATGAGCGTGCCGATGACGTGCAGAATGGCAGCGGTGATCGGGCCGATAAAACCAAACGCCGACGCCGAAAGTCCGGCGATGATGAACACCACGCCGAACGCAAAATTCTGGTTGATGACGGCGCGCGTGCTGCGCGAGAGCTTCACGAGAAACGGCAGGCGCCGGAGATCATTGTTCATCAGCGCAATCGTCGCGCTGTGGATGGCCACTTCACTGCCCGCCGCGCCCATCGCGATGCCGATGTCTCCAGCGGCGAGCGCGGGCGCGTCGTTCACGCCGTCGCCGATGACCGCGACTTTGTAGCCTTTCGCTTTCATGGCGCGGACAAAATCAACTTTGTTCTGCGGCAGGCAATCACCCTTCGCTTCTTCGCAGCCAATCTCGACGGCGACGCGGGTTGCGACCACTTGCCGGTCGCCGGAAATCATCGCGATGCGGCGGACGCCGGCTTCCTTCAATTCCGCCAGCGCTTCCTTCGCGTCGGCGCGGGTCTGATCCTGCATGCCGACCCAGCCGACACACTTCCCGTTTTGCGCGACGAAAATCAAGCTCCAGCCTTCGGTCTCATTCAAGTCCACGGATTTCTCGAAGCTCGCGTCAATGCCATTATCCTTGAGCCATTGCGCGCGGCCAACGAGAACCGTTGCGCCGTTGATCTGCGCCTTCACGCCGCGACCAGCGGTTTCGGCAAAATCTTTCGGCTCGGCCAGCGGAACTCCGGCTTCGCCTGCGAGTGTCGCGAGCGCCTTGGCGGTCGGATGGTTGCTGTATTTTTCAGCGGACGCAGCGAGCAATAAAAGTTCCGCCGGTTTCGTTTCGCCAATCGGTGCGAGGCGGCTGACGGCAAGCTGGCCGGTCGTGAGCGTGCCGGTTTTGTCGAAGACGAACGCGTTGATTTTCGCAGCGAGTTCGATGTCGGCGACGTTTTTGATCAAAATTCCCAAACGCGCGGCGGCGGAAAGCGCGGCGACCATCGCGGTCGGCGTCGCCAGAATGAACGCACACGGGCAGGACACGACGAACACGGCGATGACGCGGTTCAAATCATGCGTGAACGCCCAGACGAGCGCGCCGATGACCAGCACGAGCGGCGTGTAAAAGCCCATGTATTGATCGACGATTTTCTGGATCGGCAGTTTGGTTTTTTCCGCCGCGATGATGAGTTCACGCACGCGGCCCAGCGTCGTGTCGGTGCCGGCGCGACTGACTTTGATTTCCAGAACGCCGGTGAGATTTTGCGTGCCGGCAAAAACTTCATCACCTTGCTTCTTGTCGGCGGGCAAGGATTCGCCGGTGATGGTGGCCTGATTGAACGAGCCTTGGCCGTTCACGATGAGGCCGTCGGCAGCGACGTTGTCGCCGGGGCGGATGCGGATGACATCACCAACCGCAAGCTGGCTCGCGGCGACTTCTTCTTCGCTGCCGTCCTTCAAGATGCGGCGCGCTTTCGTGGGCGTGAGCTTGATGAGCGATTCGATGGAGTCGCGCGCGCCCTGCGCTGTGCGCGATTCGATGATCTCGCCCGTGAGCATGAAGAAGGCGACGACGCCGGCCACCTCGTAATCCCCTGACGCGAACGCGGCGAGCACGGCGATGGCGACGAGTTCGTTGATGCTCAAGCGGCCGACGCGCAAATCTTTCACGGCGGTGACGATGATGGGATAGCCGAGGATGATCGCGCCGATCATGGCGCTGGCGCTGGCAAGCGTGGTGCCGGATTCAAACAACCAGTCCACGATGAAGGCGTTGAGGACGAAGACGACGCCGAGGACGGCCTGCCAGAGATGCACGACGGAATGTTCGTGGTCGTGGCCGCAGCCGCAATTGTCATCGTGTTCGTGCTGGCTTAAAAGTGACGTGACTTGCATAAAATTTTTGATTTACGATTGCCGATTTACGATTTACGATTTACGAATTGAAAAACCTTTCAACCGATTGACGACATTTGCAAATAACCAGCCAAAGAACAGACTCCAAACGGGAAAAGACAAGAACGAAACAACTGCTGTAAGTGTGCTGGCAGACATGGTGTTTCGGTCAACAAACAAATGATTTTTTGAAGCGACTGCCTTCACCAAAAAACTAAAAACCGGCTGTAAACAAATTAAAATTGGCTGAAGCAACTCATGCAAACCGCCAAGATCCACGATCATAACAACCAAAATCAAAACGCTAAGCAGCAGGTGGCTCAACGCCACTTTCCAAGTATTGAGTTTTGAAATCGCGTCCATTTTCATTTTACGGATTCGCCGCCGTTTTTGGCTGCGGCGGTTCGCGGTTCAACTGTAGCCTAAGTTCAACCGGCTTGCCATCGGCGTGCACTGGCAGGAAAGCTTTCTCGGCATTGGCCAGAATCTGCGGCAGGGCTTTGGCGAGTTCCATCTGCGTGTAGAGATTGGGGTTGCGCTCGTATTCGGGCCGCAGCTTGGCGAACGCCCCGGCGTCCGACACGATGGCGGTGACGTAGCGGGTGCGCGCGGATTCGGCGGCGTTGGTGATGGAGGTGGCCTGCGCCCCGGCCTGGCTCAAGATGCGGCTCTCTTCGCCCTTCGCATCGTTGAGCAGCTTCTCGCGGTTCTGGCGCGCGACCGTGACCGCCGCGAACACTTCCTTCAACTGGCGCGGCGCGACGCTCTGCACCTGGCACTGGTCAACGGCCACGCCGAGATGATCGCGCTCGGCAAGTTCGCTGACGCGCCGGCTGACGGCGTCCTGAAACCCGGCGATGTCACGCGTGAGGATATCGTCCACGTTGAAGCGCGCGGCGGTGAGGATGAGGGCGTTGTTGGCGGCGTTCTGCACGGCGTTGGAAATGCCGGCAAGATTGAACTGGTGGTTGGTGCCGCTGGCGAAATTGAAGATGGCCGTGCGCGGGTCGTCAATGTGATACGAAACCGTGACGCGGGTGTGGATGATGTTGCGGTCCGCGGTGACGACGTAGCCCTCATACATCGGATTCAGCGACGCGCCGGCGGGCGGTTCGGTGCCGGCGAGTTCCCTCTCCGGCGTGGTGAGATACCAGCCGACGGTGGAAGTGACTTTCTGGATTTCCGTGATGGGAATGCGGATGACTTCGTCAATCGGATACGGCAGCGACCAGTGCAGTCCCGCGCCGAGCAGCATTTTCTGGCCTTCACCCTGCGGCTTGCCGAAGCGGAGAATGACGGCCTTCTCCTGCGGCCCGACGGTGAAAAATCCCGCCGCAAAAATGATGACGACGAGCGCCACCATCGCGATTTTGACGATGACGAAGCTGCTGCGCAACGCCTCGGCGAGCGCCTGCGAACCGGCGTCGCGCGTTTCCGGCGCGGGCGAATGGTCGTGATGATCGTGGTCGTGGATCATAGGATAAAATTAGGGCAGGCATCCAGCCTGCCAGCGCCAACGAAGTTGGCGCGGACATTACTTGCTTGCTCGCGCTGACGCGCTCGTTGGGCAGGCTGGAAGCCTGCCCTACTTTATCTGCGCCTGGAACGCGAAATCTCTTTTGCATAAAAATCATTTGCCCGCGCTGTTCGCCGGCAGTTTTTGGAACAGGTCAAACGGCGGCGTGCGCTCGTCGAAAATCAAGGTCGCCTTCTGGTTCAGCGAGGATTTCAGCGCTTCAAGCTGCAACAGGAAAATCGCCAGTTCTGGGTTCTGCTGGAAGACGGCCAGAGTCTTCGCTGCCTCGGCCTGGCCTTCACCATCAATACGTTTGGCGACGCCCTCCGCGTAGGAGAGCACGTCGGCGGCCTGGCGTTCGGCGGCGGACTTGATGTTGTTCGCCTCGGCCTCGCCCTTGAACGTCGCCTCGCTGATGTATTTCGTCCGCTCGGATTTCATGCGGTCGAACACGGTCTGCGTGACGTTCTCCGGCAGGCCAAGTTTTTTGATGCCGAGAAACTCGAGGCTCATGCCGTAATTATGCAGCGCGAGTTCACTTTGCACGGCGGTTTTGATTTCGTTTTCAATCGCCTCCAGCTTGAGCTGCGCCGGGTCGGAATTCACGAAGTCGGACAGATTATGTTTGCCGATGACCGCCGCCTTGGCGCTGCGGAGCATGGTTTCCAACTGGCGTTGCGCGATGGACACCGAACCGCCGGAGAACTTCGGGAAAAATTCTTTCGCATCCGAAATCCGCCAGCCCACATACACGCTCGTCAGCAGCATGGTGCCGTCGGGCGTGAGGTTTTCGCTGAACTTGTCCTCAAAGTTCATCACGCGCTGGTCGAAACGGTTGATGCTCTGGATGGGCCACGGCCATTTGAAATATGCGCCCGGCTCGTTGATGCTGCGCACCGGCTTGAGGAAGGTGGAGACGACGACGATCTCCGACTGGCGCACCTGGAAGGTGAACAGCAGCAGCGCGAAAATCACCACCAGCACGGCGGCGACGATGATGGTTATCAGATTTTTTTTCATGGCGAATTGGTGACGTTAAGAAATTCCAGGTCGGCGCGGATCTTGTCTTCAAGATTGAAGATCACGACGTCCGAGGTGTTCGTGGTGAGCAAAACATATTTCCGCGCGTTCTTCGTCGCGGCGGCGAAGCTCTGCAAATAGAGCCGCTGGCGATAGACCGACGGCGCGGCCTTGAACGCGGGAATCTGGTTCGTGAACAGCGCCGCCTCGGCAAACTTGGAGGTCACCAGTTGGACGCGCCGCGCGTCCGCAACATTCGTGATCGTGAACGCCTGCGCGCCGGAAACCGCGCCCAGGCGGATGGCACCGGCCTCCGCGTCGAGGATTCTGGCGAGCTTGGTCTGCTGCGCGCCGACAACTTTTTCGTAGGTCAACGCAACTTCGCTGGCCGTCGGCGGGTGAATATCCTGCAGGCCGACGAAAATAATTTTCGCGCCGAGCGAACGGGCGTTGGCCGAGCTTTGGATCTGTTCGCGCAACGCATCCGCCGCCTGCAACCGGCCCTGCGAGAGCACGTCGTTCAAGTCCACGCCCGCGAAATAATGGATGACTTCGCGCGTCGCCAGATCCTGCAACAGCGCGTCCGGCTCGCTGTTTTTATAGACCCAGTCGGTGACGTTCGTGATCTGGAACTGGATCGGGATGCTGACGGTGATGAGGCCGACGGCCTGCGCCTTGGCTGAATCATTGGTGCCGGCGGCGGCCACCGTGGCGGTGGCGCGGTTGGCGACGAGAAAATTTTCCTCCTTCGCATGGGCGACCGTCCAGAGAATCGTGTTCGCGGATTCGCTTTGCGCGTCCGGCGTGTAGCCGACGGCGAAGGATTGAATCTGCTCGGTGCGGAAACGGTAAACTTTGTCGGCGGGCCACGGCAGTTTGAAATGCGCGCCGGGGCCGAGCGGAACTGGCGACGGTCTGCCGAAATGTTCCAGCACCGCCTGCTCGCCTGCATCCACGAACACGACCGTCGTGGACAAGATCAGCGCGGCAAACTGGATGAGCAGCAGCACGGCGAGATTTTTTTGGAGCGCCTGGAAAAACCATGTTTCCGAAACCTTGAAGCCGAATTGATAATCCAGCGTCTGCGCCGCCGTGGTGAACAAACTTTCCGGCTGCGCGAGGATGCCGACGACGCGGCTTTCGTAGAGCGGACGGGCGATCTTGCCCTTGACGCGCGGACGATAAATTTCCAGCAGCAGCGTCAGCAGCGTTTCCACCGCCATCACGCCGAGCAAAATGCAGAGGCCGCGCGCGACCCAGAAATCCGCCTGCGGAAATTTCGCCTCCACGCCCGCGATGCCGAGCGCGGTGAGCGCGCAAACGTAAGCGCCCGCCAGCAGAAAACTCGCGCCGGGCCGGAGCAGCCGGTGATTTTCCAGCCGCGTGATGGTCACGGAAAAACGGCCGATCAAAAACAGCAGCAGCGCAAAAATGGCGAAGAGCGAAAGCGAAGCCGTGACGCTGCCGGGCTTGATGACCGTGGTGGTTTTGCCGGCCCAATGCCAGAGCAGCCACGCGCCGGCCGCTTCCAGCAGCAGCAGCAACACCGCGAAGCCGGGGACGAAAAATTTCTCGAACTGCACGCGCGCGTTCTGTGCCGGGAAACTGCCGCCGTCCTTGGTTTCAAACAGCGACGCGCCCCGGCTGCGGGCCAGTTCGTCCAGCTCCAGTTTTTCCGCGCGTTCGTTTTCCTCGAGCCGCATCTGGAACCAGCTCATGCCGGCCACGAGCACGCCGAGGCCGAGAAAAATGGACGCCGCCAGCCCCGCCAGCGAGCCGGCGAAAACCGTGACGCCAAACGCCGCGAGAAAGATCAGAACCGCGACCGCGAGGTTCACCAGCCCGTTTTTTTGGATGTTGCGTTCCATTATTTATTGATGCGTGATGCGTGATGCGTGATGGGGAAAAATCACTTCTCGCATCACTCGTCACGCATCACGTTTCATTTTCAGCTTAATTCCCGTTCTTCAAACAGCACCGTGCCGACGGCCAGCGCGGCCCCGGCATAACATATCGCGTAGCCGAACGCCTTGCCCACATAGCCCCATTCAAACGTGCTCTTGCCCGATTCGATGGCGTCGGCGAGCCAGAAAAGCTGCCAGTTCGGAATGACACTGTAAAGCGTCGAGGCCCACCACGAGCCGTGCATCGCCGGCCGGCCGAAAAAATAATCCGACATCAGCCCGAGCATGAAAATCGCCGAACAGATGGCCAGCGTGGCGATCGTATCGAACCGCGTGGAGCAGGCCAGCGCGATGGCGGCGAGAATCCAGAGCGCGAACAAAATTAAAATTCCCGCCGGCAAAAGGTTCCAGTTCACCGTCCCCACCGTGCCGACGCTTTGCATCTGCAGGGTGAATTGAAAAATATAAAGCGCCGCGAGCGTGGTCATCACCACCGTGGCGAACACCGCGTCGCTCACGAACGGGCGGCGCAGGAAAAAATTGCTGAAGCCGGCGGCGGCGTAGGCGAGGGCGATGGCCCCGGCGAAAATGCTGATGGCCGCGATGTCCGTCTTGCCGTAGGCGTCGAAGGCCATGCGGCTGGCGAGCAGCACGCCGACGAGGTTCACATACGTCAGCACGGTGAGCGCGGCGGCGAGGCCGGCGAACTTGGCCAGCAGAAATTGCGCGCGTCCCACCGGCTTGGACAACACGGCCAGCGCGGTGCCGCTGCGGATCTCCCGCGCGAGCGACGACGACGCGCTCAACACCGCGCCGAACAGCCCGGAGAGCAGCATGACGGCGAGGACGGAATTTTGCACCAGCTTCGGCTCGTCCCCGAACGCGAAGTAATAGGGCACGGCCAGAAAAATTTCGAACAGCACGGAGCCGGTCATCAGCAGCAGAAAGATCGGCTGCCGGACCAGTTCCATGAAGGCGTTCGCCGCTATGGTGAGAAACTGACGCATCTAAAGTTCTGACAGTTTATGCAACCGACCAAAAATTGCCAGCGGTTATTCCGGTGGACGGTGGGTTTTGGTTTGAACGGAGCGCGGACGTGTCGCCGACCAGCCGCAGAGACTGCATAAATATCTCCATGGTGAGGACAATCCATTGAATGGAGTTCATCCACGCGGACACGACGGGGACTTCATAGCTTTGATGGCCGTGGTTGATAATATCAGCTGTGTGGCGGCAAACATCGGCCTTCGTGCTCATCCGCATATTGCCAGAGTCCTTGGCCGCGATGCTGGCCGCGTTACGCGCAACCTGGCTTTGCCACACGAAAAATTCTGATTTTCAATTTCACAGGCCGCATCCGTTCAGGTGCGGATTTTTATTCATCGAATCCAGACATTAGACTTTTGTTGAAGAAGTTCTTTGTTATATTTTGCCGACTATGTTTCGGACGCAGGATTTACACGTCAAAGAAATTGTTCCGCTGCTCTCGCCGCGCGCCATCAAGGCCGTCACGCCAGTCAGCGAGGCGGTGAACGCCACCGTCGCGCGCAGCCGCGAACGCATCATCCGCATTTTGCGGCAGGAAGACCCGCGCCTGCTCGTCGTCATCGGGCCTTGCTCCATCCACGATGAAAAATCCGCGCTCGAATATGCGGCGAAACTGAACGCGCTCCGAAAAGAATTTGCCGACCGCATGGAAATCGTCATGCGCGTCTATTTTGAAAAGCCCCGCACGACCATCGGCTGGAAGGGCCTCATCAACGATCCGCACCTCGACGGTTCGCAGGACATTGAAACGGGATTGCGCATCGCGCGGAAGATGCTGCTCGAAATCGTCGGCCTGGGCTTGCCGGCGGCGACGGAGTTTCTTGATCCCATCGTGCCGCAATACATCGCGGACCTCATCACCTGGGCGGCCATCGGCGCACGCACGACGGAATCGCAGACGCATCGCGAAATGGCGAGCGGCCTTTCCATGCCCGTCGGTTTGAAGAACAGCACGGACGGCAGCTTGCAGGTGGCGATTGACGCGATGGGCGCCACGCGGCACGCGCACAGTTTTCTGGGCATCAACGAAGACGGCGTGACGAGCATCGTCCGCACGAGCGGCAATCCGCACGCGCACGTCGTGCTGCGCGGCGGTCGCGCGATGACGAATTACGACGCGGCGAGCATCCAGGCGGCGGAGGCCAAGCTGGCTTCCGAAAAACTGCCGCCGGTGCTGATGGTGGACTGCAGCCACGCGAACTCGGAAAAGAAATTCGCCAAGCAGGAAGATGTCTGGCACAGCGTCATCGAGCAGCGCCTCGGCGGCACGCAATCGCTCATCGGCATGATGGTGGAAAGCCATTTGAGCGAAGGCAACCAACCGATCCCGAAATCGTTGAACGAACTGCGCTACGGCGTGAGCATCACGGATTCGTGCGTGGGCTGGGAAGCGACGGAGCGGATGCTGCGCTGGGGCTACGAGTCGCTGGAAAAAGTCATTCCCGGAAAAGCCGTCGCCGCGTGAGACGCGGAGCGCGAACAGCCTTGTCCGCATTTGAACCGGCCGCACGAACTCGCGGACAAGGCTGTCCGCGCTCCGCTTTCACGGCCAGGTCCACTGCCACGGAAATTTCAGCCGGTAGAAACGCTGCGAGTTGGTCGGGCTGACGAAAACGGATTGCGTCACGGTGAGGCTGCTGAACGTGGAGTTCGTCAGCCAGTTGGTCGGCACCAGGTTCGTGGCGAACAACACCGTGCCGCCCAGGCCCACCGGCACACTCAAAATATCCAGCCGGTTGCTGGTGTTGACCGGAACCAGGCCGGCCAACTGCACGGGCGAAATCATCTGCTGGGCGACGTCGGCGATCACCGCATGAAACCGCGCGGACGGATCGAGATAATCCCAGAAGATGTGACTGGCGCCGGGGCCGTTCGGGGAAACATTCAGGAGCGCCGGGTCGGACAGCGCGTCAATGCTCAATCCACTTTTGAGCGAGTTGGTCAGACCGTAGTTGGCCGCGTGCGCCAGCACGTCGTCCACGAGGGCGAAAATGTCCGGGACATAAATCTTCAGGTTGGGGCACAAAACTCTGGCGCGGCTGATCGTGTTGGAAAAAGCGACGTTGTAATCAATACATCGCTGGCGGATGAAATTGGTCCGCGCATCGGCGTTGAAAAATGGAACCTTGGAGATGTCGGCGGCGTTCGGGGCGATCAAGGTTCTCATGCCCTTGGCGAAATACAGATTGGTGATGGCCTTCAGATGATTGGTCTGCGACCGGTTGATGGCACCGGTCCATTCGGCCAGGTCCGTGTTGTTTTTCAACGCCTCGTCATACAGGTCCACGTTGTTGACCCAGACGACGAAGAGCGCGTTGGTGGCGCTCGCCGGCGGATTGAACAGGCCCACATTCGTCACCACGTCGCCGCTGCCACAATCGAAGTAGGACCAGTTCTTGTTGGATTCGTAGAGGATGCCCTGCCGCTGCGCCAGCACTTCCACCCAGACCCGGCCGTTGCTGTAGCGGTAGCCGTAGTAGTTGGTCGAAAGCGGAAAGGACTGGATGTTGTTGGTCGTGGTGGAAAGTCCGTCGCCAAAAACGTAAAGGGAATTGAAACCGGCCCGGGCTGTAATAAGCGCCGTTCCGAACAACATCATGCAGACTGTGAACCGGACGAAACTTTTCACGCGGCCAATCTGCCTCACATCCGGCCAAAGTAAAGGCGGATTGAAAATGCGGGCGACGATGGGGGCATCTGGAGGCACGGCCTCCGCAGTTGTTCTCCCGCGCCCGCGACTTGGAAGCGGCAGCGGGAATTCCACGAGCTGAAATTTCGCGCGTTGAACCCATGAGCGGACCAGGACAAATCTGTGTTGCATATGCAACAAAAGTTGGGAGCGCTTCCGGGCGGCGTTTCCTGGGCGAAAGCTTCCCGCGTTGAACCCCGGAACCGGGACGCCCCGCGAACCTCCCACCGCAACCGCCAAACAGCCAATGAAAGCGCGCGAATCCGTGCCCTGGATGTTCGAGGTTGATGGTTGGTGGATTCCGCCCGGCTCAGAAAGAATTCCCCGAACTGAAATGTCACGCGTTGAACCCCGGAACAGCCCTGGACAAATCTGTGTTGCATATGCACCACAGATTTGTCCAGGGCGGTTTCGGCGGCGGTTCCGGGGGCGGGCGGATCTCGTCATTCAACCACTCTCACGTTCGGGGCCAGGGTCAGGATGCGCCCGGTTGGCGGCGCACTTTTTTTAGTGCTGGCACAACGTCCGGCCGCAGGTAATCTGCTCATCGTTCACGCCCAATCGTGCGCACAATGGTGTTCGTTCAGTTGGTCAACCCGACAATCCATGTTCATGAACAGTTTAAAAGCACTGCGGTTTCTGGCGGCGATGGCTTTCGCCGCTGCGGCCCTCAAAGTTTCCGCGAATGGTTTCCGGCTGCCGGACCAGGATGCCTTCGCGACGGCGCGCGGCGAAGCCTTCGTGGCGACGGCGGACAATCCCTCGGCCATCTATTACAATCCGGCGGGCATCACCCAGCTCAAGGGCGACCAGTTGCGGGCGGGCATTTATGCCATCTATCTCGACCCCACGTTCACACCGCCCGGCGGCGGCCGGACGTATCAGATCAGGCAAAACTTCGGCGGCATCCCGCAGCTTTTTTACACGCACACGCTGGAAAGTTTTCCGTTGAGCTTCGGGCTGGGCGTTTATGTGCCCTATGGCGGCAGCGTGACCTGGCCGCACAACACGGGCTTCAATGCCGTGGCCACGAAAGGTTCGCTGACCTACCTGCGGGTCAACCCGGTGGTGGCGTATAAAATTTTGCCGTCCCTTTCCATCGCGGCGGGCGCGATGGTGAACTACGCGAGAATAGATCTGGAACAGGATCTCCGGCCCTACCCGTCGCGCTTTGCGAATTTTTTCAGGTTTTCGGGCGAGGGCTGGAGCGCGGGCTACAATCTGGGCTTGCTCTGGCAGCCGGTGGAAAAAATTTCGCTGGGGGCGACGTTTCGCAGCGCGACGACGATGCCGTTCGAGGGCGAAACCAAGTTCGAACTGCAGCCGCTGGCGGGATTGTCCACGCCGCAGGAACGGCGGGCGCGCGCGGACTTTGAATTTCCCATGACGGTGGTGTGCGGCCTCTCCTACCGGCCCACGCCCAAATGGAACCTGGAGTTTGATGCGGACTACACGGACTGGAGCAGTTTCGGAGTGGTCAACATTCATCAGGTGGCGCCGCCGCGACCGTTCACGGCCAACGTGCCGGTGACCTTGAACTGGCAGCCGAGCTGGATGTATGAATTCGGCGCGACGCGGTATTTCGACAACGGCTGGCACGCCAGCGCGGGCTACGTCTTCAACGAGAACTCGGTTCCCGACGCGCGCTACACACCGCTGGCGGCGGATTTGGACCGGCACTTTTTGAGCGTGGGCGTGGGCCGCAAAGGAAAAAAATTTGATTTCGACATGGCCTATCAATTTGGCTACGGCCCGGACCGCACGGTCACCGGCAGCAAGCCTTCCTCCAAGCCCGCCGATTTCGCGAATCAAAAAGCCGACGGCACTTATGAATTCATGAGCCACGCGGTGATCGTGACGGTGGGGATGCATTTCTGACGCGGGAACATTTTCCGCCGGCACTCGTTTCTAAAATCGAAGCTCGAAATCCGAAATCCGAATGACGAACCGCGGTGTTTTACGGTGTCATTCTCGGCCTTCGGATTTCGGATTTCTTTCGGGCTACGGGGATTCAGATTTCGGATTTAAAAACGGTAGCTGACGGAAAGCGTCACGGTGGGGATGAACAGGCTGTATTTTCCCCCGGCAGATTGCGTGGTGAACGGGTTGCTGTTGCCCGGTCCGCCAGCAACGGAGCGTTGCGGCCCGGCGAGAATCTGTCCGGCCAGCGCCCAGTCCCAATGTTCGCCGCGACGGCCGAAGCCCACGCTGCCGACGTGCAAATCCGTGTCCGGCACGGCGGGCGCGTAGTTGGCCTCCGAGGCGGTGTCGGTGCTGAAGAAATAACCGGCGCTCGCATACCAGCCGTGGTCGAAGTAGCGCGTCACGCCAAACTTGAACTGCCAGCTGTCATGCCAGTTGAGCGGCAGCACGAGGTCGGAGCCGAAAATATTTTTGGTGCCCGCGAGGGTGACGTTGCCGATGGTGTTCCAGCCGATGTGGTCGAGGTCGAATTCCAGATTCCATTTTTGCGTGGGCCGGAACGAGACGCCGCCGGAAATGGTCTGCGGAAACGGGACGCTGGCGGTGGTCTTGGCGGTGAGATTGACCCCGCCGGGGTTGTAAGTGGAGAGGCCGTCGAAATCCATCGTGGTGGCGAGGCGGTAATCGAGGCCGAAGGACCATTGCGGATGCGGCTGCCAGAGGATGCCAGCGGTGAAGCCATAGGAAAAATTGTCGCCCTTGAAATTAAAATAATCGCTGCCGGAGAGCAGGCCGCGGTTGAACCGGATCTTCGCGTAGTTGATGGTCGGCCCGGCGGCGATGGAGAGGGAGGGCAAAACTTTCCACGCGACCACGGGGTTGACGGTGAGAAATTGCAGTTGCGATTCGAGGGCGATGGAACGGAAGCCGGTGTTGACCGGCCACTTGATGCCGAGCCCGAACGGCGCATAGATGCCCAGCCCAAAGGACACCGGCAGGTTGGTGGGTGAAGCAACAAAGAAAACATGCGGCGAAGGCTGGACTTCAAAGTCGGTGTCCGACTGCGCGCCGGCAGGGGAAGTGTAGTGCGCGTCAATCCCGAGGTAGCTGATGACGCCGCCTTCCAACTGGTAGCCTTTAATCTGGGTGATGCCGGCGGGGTTGTAAAAAATTGCGGACGGATTGTCAGCGGTGGCGGCGAAGGCGTTGCCGCGCGCGATGGCGGCGGCATCCTGGTTGGGCAGCAGAAAGCCGATGGCCAGTGACCGCGCCGCCGGGAACGCCAGCAGACCGGCCACCAAGATGACCGCCAGACTCGTCCGTTTCATTTGAGTTTTCATGGTTTGTTTTTTCGCCTGCCGACCTCGGCGGGCATGGGTTTACATAGCAACGTCAGTGCCAACCTGGCTTTGGTTTCGGTTTAAAACTGAGGTCATGCCGCCTGGGAGCGCCCGCAGCCCGGTCAGGCCGTGGCCGGGCGCGGCGGGAAAATCGAGTCCGTCGTCGGCGTGCCGTCAAATTTCAGCCAGCGGTGCTGCTGATAGTCGTAAAGCTGGCAGCGCTTCAAATTTTTTCCGAACTGAAA
>JAYVCM010000309.1:0-6689 GCA_043749955.1 Limisphaerales bacterium
TTTTAATTTCATCCTCAAGTCGCGCATCGGCGCGGCGGGCTATTCGGCGGGCGGCAATGCCGTGCTGCAATCGGCGGCGCGTTTCGGCGGACGGCAGGCGAAGGCGTTGCGCCAGGCCCAGCGCAAGGATTCCGACAGCGGAAAAACCGTCACCGAAGCCGAGGCCGCCGACGCGAAGGCGCAAAATAAAATTTCCGCGATCTTCATCGGCGGCTATGTGCTGACCCTGACCAACAGCACGCTCACCGACCTCGACGCCAACGCGGGACTGGACTACGCCTACTACGATGAGGGTGCCTTCCGGACTGCAAAGGGCAACGCCCACATGAGCGACGCCGCCGAGTCGTTGCGTTTTGTGAATTCCATTTTTGACGAGGACAACAAAATCTCCGAGGTTCAAATCGGAAAAGTTTATGGCGACGTCGCGCACCACACGCTGCGCTTGGTTCACAACACGCGGAACATCCATCCGCTGATGCCTTACGACCGGGAACATATCGCCAACCTGATTGAATTTTTCACGCTGGCGTTTGGATTGAGTCCGGCGATTTCGTCCGCAAATCAAATCTGGCCCTGGAAAGAATTGTTCACGCTGCTGTCATTGATCGGCGGATTTTTGTTTCTGGTTCCGTTTGCGCGGCTGCTGTTGCGGCTGCCCTTTTTCAAATCGCTGGTTCGCCTTGTCCCGCTGGCGTTGCCAATGCCGCAGCGCAGCGGGAAAATTATTTTTTGGGCCACGTTCGCCGTGTCCGCGCTCATCGCCTGTTTTCTTTTTATTCCGATGGCGCGGGCGACCGCAGTGCTGTTTCCGCAGGCCACCGCCGGCGTGCAGACCTGGTTTTTTCCGCAGCGAATCAACAACGCCATCCTGCTGTGGGCGGTCGCCAATGGAATCATCGGGCTGATTATTTTCACGCTCAACTACCGGTTGTTCGGAAAAAAGAAAGGCGTCACGCCGGCCATGTGGGGAATCAAAACCAGCATTGGCGAACTGGCAAAAACCTTGCTGCTGGCCTTGATTTTATTGGTGTCTTTCTATGCGCTGGTGTTTGCCTCGTATGGAATCTTTCACACGGACTTTCGGTTCACCTTCATCTCCGCCCCGGCGGCGTTCCCGCCCAAGATGCTGCTGGTGGCGCTGGAATATCTACCGTTCTTTTTTATTTTCTATCTCGCCAATTCCATCCGCGTCAACGCGGGCGCGCGTTTCGAGGGCCAGAAGGAATGGGTCAGCCTGCTCATCAGCGCGCTTGGCAATTCGGTTGGCCTGATGCTAATTCTGGTGATCCAATACACGCACTTCGCCGCGACCGGCACGGTCTATTGGACGCAGGAATGGCTTTACACCAATTTGTTGCTGGGCGTCACGCCGATGATGTTTCTGCTGCCGATTTTCAACCGCTGCTTTTTCCGTTTGACCGGCACGGTTTATCTCGGCGCACTTGTCACCTGCTTCATCTTCATCCTGATGATGCTTACGAGCAATGTGTGCTACATCCCGCTGAAATAAAATTCATCCAGAGCTCCCAATGATGAAACGGCCTGATTGCTCAATCCCAAAGGGATTGCGTCCTACAACCCAAGGTTGTCCCGCAACGCGGGAAGCTACCTTGGGAACGCCGCGCCCAGGAACCCAACCCCAACGAGGTTGTGGCGTTGGTGAATATCGCCGGGCCGCAACCCCGTTGGGGTTGAAATTTTTTCCCGACGGTTAACCCAGGGTGGCTCGTTCCTCGCGACCCTGGGCTTTGCGCCGGAATCCATTTGGGATTCTTGGACGCTCAAACGCGGGCGTCAAACGCGACCATTCGTCATTCGCGCTTGGGAATTCAGGTTCAAGCGAGGCACGGCAGGAGCAGGAACAAATTTATCTGCCGAGGAACTTCATGATGGCCTGGCTGCGCGAGTGGACGTGCAGCTTCTCGTAAACTTTCTGGATGTGGACGCGCACGGTGTTGATGCTGATGTGCAACTGGTCGGCGATTTCCTTGTAGAGAAAACCCTTGGCCAGCAGGGAGAGAATTTCGTGTTCGCGCTTGGTGAGCGTGCCGGTCTCGGAACCGGGCGACTTGAGGTGCTGGAAATGGCCGACGATTTTTCGCGCGATGCGCATGGAGAGCGGCGAGCCGCCCGTGCGCGCCTGCACGACGGCGTTGATGAGTTCGGCGGGCGGCATGTTTTTGAGGAGATAGCCGGTGGCCCCGGCGCGCAACGATTCAAAAATAAGATCGCTCTCCTCGTAAGTGGTCAGCATCAGCACGTCCACCTGCGGCAGTTTTTCCTTGAGCTTGATGACACATTCAATGCCGCTCATGCCGGGCAGTCGGATGTCCATCAGCACCACGTCGGGGATGTCCTTGGGGATTTCGCGCAACGCCGTTTCGCCGTCGGGATAGCCGTGCAGGCAGTGCAGTTCCGGGGCGGCTTGGAGCACCTTCAACAGGTTCACGCGCGTGCCGGCGTGATCTTCAACGATGGAAACTTTGATCTTCATCAACTTGTATTCCACAAAATACAGGCAAGGCAATCGTGCAGGGAACACGCATGAAAGCAAGGCCGATTGTCTCATTTGCCGATTGTCTCGTTAGGCAGCGGGATTTGCACAATGACCTGCGTGCCCGCACCGGGGCGGCTGTGGATCTCCGCGCGGCCGCCGAGCGCGGCGGCGCGTTGGCGGATGTTGCGCAGGCCGTCGTCGAGCGCGTTGTCCGGCGACGGCGCAAAACCTTTGCCGTCGTCCTCGATGCGCCAGCGCATTTCCGTTTCCGCCAGTTCAAAAATAATTTTCACCTGCGTGGCCTGCGCGTGTTTCACCACGTTGTGCAACGCCTCCTTGACGATGAGAAAAACCGCGTGCCGGATGTCGCCGGAAATTTTCCGGTCCGCCGGCACGTCGGGAAAATCCAGCCGGCATTGCAGCCCGGCGGACGCCAGAAAATCGAGCGCGTATTGCCCGGTGTAGTCCAGCAGATCGGGCAGCGTGTTGTTGCGCGGGTTGACCGCCCAGACAATTTCGTCCAGCGACTTGACGCCGGTCTGCGCCACGCGGCTGATCTGGCCGAGATAATCCTGCGCCTTGGCGGGTTCGGCGAGCGCGTGGCGGGACAGTTCACCGAGCAGGGAAATCTGCGTGAACCGCGCGCCCAGTTCGTCGTGCATGTCCTCGGCGATGCGGGTGCGTTCCTTTTGCAGCGCGGCCTCCTGCGCCACCTGTTTCATCATCTGCCGCACGCGGCGCAGCGACAGGTGCCGCACCACCGCCGCGACGAGCGCGAGCAGCAGCAGCGCGATCAAAATTCGGAACAGCCAGCTCTGCCAGAAAAACGGCGTGACCGTGAACGGAAACGAATCGCCCTGCTCGTTCCACACGCCGTAGTTGTTGCACGCCGTGACTTGAAAAATGTAATCGCCGGGCGGCAGGCGGGGAAAAACGGCGGTGCGTCCGCGTTCCACCTCGGCCCAATCCTCGTTCCAGCCCGCCAGCCGGCAGCGAAAACGCACCTCCTCCGGCGCGATGAAACTGGGCGCGGTGAACGTCACCTCGATTTTCCGGTGAGCGGGCGCGAACGCCGCCGGATCATTTTTCTGCCACGCAATTTTTTTCCCGTCCACCGCGACCTGCTGGATCAGCACGTTCGGCGGCATGACGTTGGCGCGGACGTGGCCGGGATGGACGACGACGATGCCGGAATGGGTGGGAAACAAAATGTCGCCCGCCCGCGTCGCCAGCGCGCCCGGCCAGTAGCCGTAGTAAGCCTGCAAACTCGGCAGCCCGGCATCGCGTCCGTAAAAAACGCTTTGCACGCGGCGGATCCGGCCGTCGGCGAAATCATTCAGCTCCGCCAGGCTCACGGAAAAAATTCCCCGGTCGGAGGCGAACCACATCCGGCCGGCGGCATCCGGCATCAGCGCGCAGATGTTGCCGTCGAACAGACCGTTCTCCGGGCGGATGACGGAAAATTTTCCCGCCTTCCACCGGCCCACGCCGTTGACGGCGTAACCGATCCACAGGCTGCCGTCCGGCAGGGCCTGCATGCAGCGGATGCGTTTCGGCGCATCGTCGGAAACCGGCGTCACCACGGATAATTTGTCCCCGTCCACGCGCAGCAACTGGCCGTCCAAAGTTCCCAGCCAGATTTTTCCGGCGGCGTCCTCGGCCATCGCGCGCACCGCGCGGCTGTTCGCCGGCTGCTTGAACGTTTGAAATTTTCCGTCATGCAGCCGTTGCACGATTTGATCGCTTTCCAGTCCGATCCACAAATCGTTCCGGCGGTCCACCAGCAGCGAACGGATGCTCATGCCGCCCAGGCCGTCGGCGGTGCCGAAGCGCGTGAACTGCCCGCCCGACCAGCGCAGCAGCCCGCGTTGATACGTCCCGAACCACAGCGCGCCCGACTGGTCCGCGACCACGTTGTGCGCGACGCCGCCGGGCCAGCCGGGAATTTTCCCGCCGCCCGACCAGTCATCGCCCGGCAGCCGCGTCACCGCGCCGTCCTGCGTGACCACCCACAGATCGCCCGCGCGGTCTTCACCCAGCGAACGCACCGTGTCAAACGGCAGCCCTTCGTCGCGCCCGTGCAGCTCGACGACCTTGGGCCGCATCCGGTTCACGCCGCCGCCGTCCGTGCCCACCCAGATGCTGCCCTCGCGGTCGCGCATGACCGTGCGAATTTTGTTCTGCGACGTTTCGATCTTGAACAGGTTCGTGCGATCCAGTTGGAACAATCCGTCCGACACCGTGCCGATCCACAGCCGCGCGCTGAAATCCTCGAACAGCACCGAAGGCTTCAGGCGGCTGGCCGTGCCGTCAAAACTGGCGGCCACCATCGGCGGCGCGTTGGAAATGGATTTCAGGATTTGCGACGACGTGCAAAACCAGAGGCCGCCGTTGCGGGCACCGAGGATTTGCGGATTGCGTTCCGCCAGCGCGCCGGATTTTTGAAAACGCTGGCCGTCAAAAAAACCGAACGAGAAACCCTTCGCGAACCACAGCCCGCCGCGCGCATCCAGCGTGAGCGAACACGTTCCGTCATCATTCAATCCGTCCGCCGCCGTTAGTCGGGTGACTTGGTCGCCGGGCGCGATGCGAAACACCGAGCCGTCCGCGTAGCTGATCCAGACCGCGTGATCCGGCGCCTCGATCAATTGCAACGCCAGCGCGTCCGGCAGCCCGTTGGTTGCCGTGAACATCCGCGGCGCAGTTTTTCCAAAACGCACCAGCACGCCGCCATCCTCCGCCAGCCAGAAATTTTCCGCGTGATCGCACAACAGCACCCGGATGATCGGGCGCGGGCGGCCGACGGGAACCGGCACCACTTCAAACTGCACGCCGTCAAAGCGCGCCAGACCCGACTGCGTGGCCAGCCACAAATAACCCTCGCGCGTCTGGGCAACGCCCGTGACGTTCGCCGCCGGCAGGCCGTCATCCGTCTGCCAGACGCGCCGCGCCCAGCCCGCGCCCAAATCGTCGGCCACGGCGGAAGCCAGCGAGAGACAAAACAGTCCCGCCGCTGCCAACCGCTGGAAATGACGCGCCGCCGGTCTTGTCATAAAAAAATTCTAATCCGCGGCCGCGCGCAAACCAACTGGAACTGTGTGGCATTTCAATGCGACCGGAGCGCGGGTTTTATGGCCCTTTCAAAAATTTCATGGTTGCGCCGCGCAGTGGGACAGGCGTCCCGCCTGTCTGAACGCAGGGCGTCTCGCCCGAGTTTTCCAACGCCAACCGAGGCGACCGAGGACAGGCGGGACGCACTGCCCCACTGCTCGAAGTCATGCGCGCTCGCAGTTTGGATGTTGAAGCGGCGTGAACGCCGCGCTCCGCTCGCGCCTCAATAAATTTACCAGCCGTCCGCCGTGCCGCTGGCGCGCGGGTCCGCCGCGCCCACAAAACTTTTGCCGTCCGGACTGCGGGCGACCATTTGCGAAATGGCGGACACCGGCAGCTCGATGATTTTATGGCCGCGCCGGGCCAGCTCCGTTTTCACATCCGCAGACAATTTCTTCTCCACATACAATTCATCCGGCGACCATTGCTGGTGGATGCGCGGCGCGGCGACGGCCTGCTGCGGCGTCTGTCCCAGATCCAGCATCGCCACGAGTTCCTGCAACACCGCACTGATGATTTTCGGCCCGCCCGCCGCGCCGAGCGCGATGATCGGCTGACCGTTGGTGAAGACAATCGTCGGACTCATGCTCGACAGCGGCCGCTTGCCGGGCGCGACGGAATTCGCCTCCGCGCCGACGAGTCCGAAATGATTTGGCACGCCGGCTTGAATTGAAAAATCATCCATCTGGTTGTTCATCGTCACGCCCGTGCCGGGAATCACCACCTTCGAGCCGAAGCTGGTGTTGATCGTGGCGGTGCAAGAAACCCAGTTGCCCTCCGCGTCCGCCGTCGAAAAATGCGTCGTGTGTTTCTTGAACAAATCCGTCTGCCAGTCCGGCGGCAGGCCGTGTGACGGAACCGCGGTTGCGTGGTCGGGATTTATTTTTTGCGCGAGTTCGGCGGCGTATTTTTTGGAGATCAGACCGCGCGGCACGTTGGCGAAATCAGGATCGCCGAGCCAGTGGGCGCGGTCGGCGAACGCCAGCTTCATGGTTTCAGCGATGACGTTCAGCCGCGTCGCGTCGTCCATTTTTTTCAGGTCAAAATTTTCCAGGATGTTCAGCATCTCCAGAACGTGGAC